>USCW01000340.1 GCA_900553315.1 uncultured Eubacteriales bacterium | reverse complement strand
GAGGGAGGGGGCTTCTCTTCAGAGAAGCCCCCTCCCTCGCAGTTACCTTACATCTCGTAAGTAGCTAGTATGTTTCTGGCGACGATGGCTTTGGTTTGACGGGTGTCCATGGCTTGCTTTTCGATGTGGCGATGGGCTTGCTGCTCCGTCATGCCTAGATATTGGATCAAAACGCACTTCGCACGATCAATGAGGCGCAGCTCCGCCATCTTCTTTTCCAGACGCTCGTTTTCCGCGTGGATCGCCGTCAGGCGGTTCCGGGCCGCCAGCGCAAACCGCTGCGCCTGCTCAAATACCTGCCGGGATACCGGCTTCGCTATCACCATCACACCGCTGGCCTCCACACGATCCGCTACCGTGTCCGCCAACTCCGCTTTCACTAATAATAACACCGCCGCCATCGTCTGCTCCGCCGCCTCCATGGCCAGCTCAAGCCCGCTCTCGTCACTCAACGGCGTGTTAATCAAAATCAAGCTCCAAGCCGTTTCCTGCATCACCCGCCGCGCTTCCCCGCCGCTCTGACACATACGGCTCATGGCGCAGCTTCCCGGGGGAATCAGCGCCTGAAGCAAAGCGCGGCTCTTCTCGGTGCCGCCAACCAGCAATACATTTTCCTGCAACATGTTCTTCCCTCCCGTTTCTGCTCTGGGAATGGTCATATTGTCCGCAAATGCTGGCTGAACACCGATTTGGGGTCGATCTGGAAACGATTCCATACCCGGCGCTTCTCCGCCAGATACTTTTCAAGGGTCTTTTCCGGCAGCACCTCCCGCAGGAATTCGCTCTTCTCCGCCAAGGCAATGGCCTCCCCCAAGTCATGGGGCAGCCGCCCGGTTTCCTCCAACGCGGGCTGAAGCGGCGTGACCTCGGTAATGCCCTCCATGGCCGCGGCAAGAATGACCGCAAAGGCCAAATAAGGATTACAGGCCGGGTCGGGCGAACGAAGCTCCATGCGTCCGTTGCCCGCCAGCGCCGCCGGAATACGAATGAGCTGCGAGCGATTCCCCCAGCTCCAATTCACCGCCGCAGGCGCTTCACAGCGCCCCAGCCGCTGATAGCTGGACGGAATGGGATTCAGCAGCAGACTCATTTCGCAAATACGGTGCAAAATGCCCGCCATGGCGTGCTGAGCGTCCAGCGCCAGCTTGCCGTCTTCCGCGTCGAAGAGGTTCTTGCCGTTCTTGTCAATCGACAGGTTGACGTGCAGGCCGTTCCCGCTCTCCTCCGCCAGCGGCTTGGGCAGGAAGGAAGCGCTGAGCCCATACTGTCCCGCGATGGTCTGCACGGCGCTCTTAAAGGCAAGCGCGTTATCCGCAGTGGTCAGCGGCCCCGCGTAGTGGAAGTCGATCTCGTTTTGACCGGGGCCCTGCTCGTGGTGGGAGGCCTCCGGCGCGATATGCATGGCCTCCAGATTCAGGCAGATTTCCCGGCGGAGGTTTTCGCCCTTATCCAGCGGGCTTACGTCCATATAGCCCGCGTGATCCTGCGGTTCAAGGGTGATATTGCCGTCCTCGTCGTTCTTGAAGAGGTAGAATTCATACTCGGTGCCCAGCTTGAAGAAGTAGCCGAGCTTGCGTGCCTTTTCCACCTGACGGCGCAGGATGGCGCGGCTATACCCTTCAAAGGGCTGACCGTCGGGGGTGCGGCAGTCGCAGAGCATCCGGACGACGCGGCCGGTCTGCGGCCGCCACGGCAGGACGGTGAGGGTATTAGGGTCCGGCACGAGGAACAGTTCGCTGTCCGTCACGTCCCCAAAGCCCTTGACTGCGGACGCGTCAAAGCTGATGCCCCCCTGAAAGGCTCGCGGCAGCTCCGACGGCATAATCGCAATATTCTTCAGCGTGCCATACAGATCCACAAACGCCAGTCGGACAAACTTCACGTCGTTCTCCTCGACGTAATCCAGCACTTCCATCTCAGTCATAAAAGCCTCCTAATAAGGTGGCGTAGTATGCGAGGGAGGCGGCTTCTTTTCAAGAAGCCCCTCCCTCGCGCTCCCTCCCGAA
>USCW01000339.1 GCA_900553315.1 uncultured Eubacteriales bacterium | reverse complement strand
CTCCCCCGGACCCCCTCCCGAAGAGTAGCTGGGAATAAGCTTGTCTTTTCCTTCCGGCTTGCGCACCCATGCGAGGTGGCGCGGTTCCCTGTCTATTGGTTATGGTCGCGGCGGCTGACAGAGCCGCCGCGGCCTGCGGCGCGGAGCGATGCTTCCGACCTCCATGCTTTCAAGCTATGAAGGTTACTCCTTCGCCTGCGCCATCTTCTGCTGCTCAAATTCTCCGGGGGTCAAGCCTGTATACTTCTTAAACACCTGACAGAAATAGCTCTTGTTCGGATAGCCGCAGGCCTGGCTGATCTCCTGCAAGGTACCCTGCACTGGCGGGGTCAGCAGCTCCTGCGCCTTTTCCATCCGCGTGCGGGTCAGAAACGTGGAAAAATGCTGACCCGTTTTTTCATGGAACAAGCGGCAGAAATACGCCGGAGTCAAGCCTAGCGAACGGCTCAGATTCCCCTGTGAATACGGCAGGGAGCAGTCCGCTTGAATGCCCGCGATCACGCGGTCGATGGGCGCTTGACTGGCGGTCGCGGGACAGCTGCGCAGCGCTTCCGGCAAACAGCTGATCCACGCCAGCAGAGCCTCCCTCGGCTTCCGGGTCATTTCATGCAGCCGCAGTCCCTTGGTCAGCTCTTCCAGTGAGGCTTCGGCGTGCTGGCTCCAAATGGCCTCGATCAGCAGCGGCACAAAGGCGAAGCACATGCGGCTCAGCTCCTGTTCGCCCCGCAGCTCTCGGGATACGTATCCCGCCAGCGCCGCATACTGCCGCCGCTTCAAAATGGTTTGCAGCCGGGTACGGTGCTGACGCGCCTGTGTGAGCGTCATGGGATTCACGGTGTTCCACCACTCGGCGCTTTCCTGCATCGTCTGTGCGGGATTCACCGCCGCTTCGGGCGTATCTGCCTCCTCGCCCACCAGCATGGTGCCCTCCTGCTCCAGCGAGAGATAACACTTTTCCGCCAGATCATGGATGCACAGCCACAGCGCCACCTCCCGGTGGACACGCGCAGGGAACTCCGTACAGCACAGCAGGATCGTCACCGCGTCCTCGTCGTCACGATAGACGCAACCGCCCGCAAGGCGCATGGAGCCCTCAATAAAAGTATGCAGCTGTTCGCGCTGCTCGTCGGACATGGGAATATCCGCTTCCCAGCGCAGCATCCGCCAAGCATACGCCTGTACCGGCAGTGCTGCCTGCTCATCCCCAGCGCCCTCACCGGACAGGGCGCGGTTCATTCTTGCCAACACCTCCGCGTTGTTGAACGTGGTCATGAAATAAAGCCTCCGTTATGCATGCCGCAAAAGCGGTCACGCCGCTTCCGCGAGATAAGGTTTTCAGCGCTCACCGGCGCATGGCCGTCAAGCGCAGACAGCAGCATTGCCAGAGAATAGCAATGCCGCGATTCCTTTGGCAGACTGTTATGTTCCCATTCATAAGTTGGGGAGGCACAGCGCCGCAGAGAACCGCCACGATATATTGTAGCTTGAATTTTCTTATTTGAAAAGGGCGAAGGGCAATATTTTCTTGTTTTTTGTTTGAACTGCCGCAAATCCTTCGCATTGTGCTTCCAAAAACAAAGCAAGCCCCACAGCGGGGAGGGGTACGCTGCCAAGCCTAGCGCTGCGGCGTTTTGGGTGCCGAGCATCCATTCGGAGTACGGAATGGCCGAGCTGATGTCGCAGGCTTATTCTCAAGGCGACGGGCTGTTCCGGACGCCGCCTTGGATGCGCGTTCTGACCCGCGACCTGAACGATCCGTTCGCATGGGCCGGCAGCGGTCGCAGCGGTGGAATCAACGTGATTGATCTGGCCAACGTTTACTCGTGCAGTTTCCTGCAGACGCAGGATTTCGGTAAGGCATACGACGACGGGACGTTCCGAATCGAGGGCCGTATCACCGGCAGCGAAATACGGGGATGCAATCTGCTCGTGCAGTGAAAGGCGACGGCTGCGCGCATGCAGATGGGCTCGGCTTTCGTCTCGGAGCGTGGCGACGGGACCTGCATACGATGCGACTTGGCCGAAA
>USCW01000338.1 GCA_900553315.1 uncultured Eubacteriales bacterium | reverse complement strand
AGCCGCCAGTGGCGGCTGAGCATGGCTGTCTTTCTCAACCGAAACAAGCGGCCATCGGCCGCGCCGATTGAGGTTGCGGAAGCTTCTCTTAGAGAAGCCGCCTCCCCCGGAGTTCTCCCTCCCTCGCACTTTTTTCCCCTCCCTTCATATGCTTTACCGAAGGGGGTGGCGGCGTGCGTAGGTGGATTTTGGCGGTGCTCACGTGTTTTTGGGTCTGCTGCGCGGCAGCGGAGGGGTTTCCGCCCAGCTCGGAGCCGACGATCGCGGGCATCGATGTGAGCGCATGGCAGCGGGAAATTGACTGGGAGCAAGTCGCAGACGCGGGTGTGAAGATCGCGTTCATCCGTGCCACAGAGGGCAGCAGGTTCGTTGATCCGCAGTTTCGACGCAATTATACGGGTGCAAAGGCTCACGGCGTTGCGGTGGGCTTCTATCACTTCATGACCGCGAAAACAGAAGCCGAGGCCGTCGCACAGGCGGATTTTTTCGCGGATACGGTCGCAAATACACAGCCGGAATGCCGCATGGTGCTGGACTACGGCGGCAGCGCGGGTCTGTCAGGCGAGACGATGACCCAAAACGCCTTGGCCTTTATGGAGCGCGTGCAGACGCGAACAGGCTGGGGCGTCATGCTGTACACGGACGCATGGGCCGCTAAGGCACGCTTCGGCGAAGCGCTGACCGCTTTCCCCATCTGGGTGGCCAATTATGGCGTGAAGGAGCCGGAGGCCAACGGCAAATGGGACAGCTGGGCAGGCTTTCAGTACAGCGACCGCGGAACCATCCCTGGCATCTCCGGACGCGTTGATCTGGATTGGTTCACGAAGGAGGTCTACCTCAGCGCCGCACCATCGCCTTCCCCTACGCCAACGCCCGTCACCGATACGGAAATGCAATATCGGCAAATACGCACAAAAACAACGCTGACACGTCTTGCGGCGGCATGGGACGTGTCCGAGGACATGCTCGCCACGCTGAATCCCCATCTGATGGAAGGCATTCTGCCGGGAGCCGTCGTGCGCTTCCCGCAGGGAGCCAAGGTGGACGAGGCCTACGGCGGCTGGCATATTGTGCAGGAGAAGGAAAACATGGCGACCGTCGCAGCCCATTACGGCGCCACAGCGGCGGCGCTGCGTCAGATGAACGCGCTGACAACGGCAGAGGTCGGTCAATGTCTGCGCATTCCTGCGGTACGCGAGGGCGTTCAGGCTCCCCCGAAGCATCTGCTGCAACAGGCAGTCATTGTTGCGTCTGGACAAACGCTGGCAAGCATCGCTAAGGCCTACGGCATAACGGAAGAGGACTTGCGAACGATCAACGGATTAAGTGCGAGCGCGCAAGTGCATCGCGGGCAGATTTTACAGCTTGTCCCCTTCGGAAATGGAGAAACATCAGGCTTTCGCGGCGGCTATGTAGTGAATCGCGGCGACACGCTGGATCGCATTGCGGGACGATTCGGTACGACAGCGGCACGGCTGATGCAGCTGAACAACATTGCCAACGCGAACACCCTATGGCCCGGGCAGGTGCTTTTGCTCCCGGCAGAATGACGCGTTCATCTTCAAAATGCGAACATCGCCCGGTTGACACGCGAACACATGTTTGCTATAATAACCCCAGCAACCGGAAAACCGCTTCCCGCAGGCCATGGCGGGAGCCGCCGACGGTGGAAAAAACACACAGGAGGTGGCTTTATGCCGCAGGACAAGTGGAGCGCAGCGACGCTCTGTCCGTATTATCGCAAGCATTCGGAGGTGGGGATTTACTGTGAGGGGCCGGTCACGAATACGCGGCTCCAAATGACCTTTTCAACGCGGGCACAGCGGGAGAAATACCAAGAAAAGACCTGCGCCTGTTTTCAGTATCGCGTCTGCCCCCTCGCGCTGGCCGCAGACCGCAAGTACGACGAAAACGGCGACCCTATCGTCTTCCGCCGCGCCCGTCTCAAGCCCAAGCGCAGAATCGTATGGAAGAAAGGGACGTGAAAGCTTGCGAGGGAGGGGGCTTCTCTCAGAGAAGCCCCCTC
>USCW01000337.1 GCA_900553315.1 uncultured Eubacteriales bacterium | reverse complement strand
AGGCGCTTCTCTCAGAGAAGCGGCCTCTCCCCCAGATTCTCTCCCCTACCGTCTTTCCGGGAGGGAGCGCGAGGGAGGGGACCTTTCTACAGAAAGGCCCCCTCCCTCGCATCATTATGAACTATTTTTACTTTGCTTCGAGGATCTGCTCGGCGATGAGAGCGCCGTTGAGCTTGTACTCGCGCAGGAGGTCGGCGGGTTTGCCGCTCTGACCGAAGGTGTCCTGAATGCCGATCTTCTTGAAGGTGAAGGTGCCGCTGCCGACCAGCTCGGCCGCAACCGCGTCGCCCAGACCGCCGATCACGGAGTGCTCTTCCACCGTGAACACCTTGTGGCACTTCGCCGCATAGGTGCGGATCAGCGCGCTGTCAATGGGCTTGATGGTGTGCAGGTTCACCAGCGCCACATCCATGCCCTTTTCCTTCAGGATTTCCACCGTCTCCAAGCACTGCTCCACCATAATGCCGCAGGTGAAGATGACCGCATCCTTGCCGTCGCGGATCACATTGCCCTTGCCCACTTCAAAGGGCATCTCGTCAAAGATCGTCGTGGGCAGACGCGCCGTGCGAATGTACACGGGTCCGTTGATCTCCGCCGCCGCGCGAACCGCCTTACGGCACTCGTTCGCGTCGCAGGGCACGATCACCGTCATGCCGGGGAGCACGCGCATCAGCGCAATATCCTCAATGGCCTGATGGCTGCCGCCGTCCTCGCCCAGCGTAATGCCCGCATGGGAGAAGCCGAACTTCACGTTAAAGTGCGGATAGCACACGCCGTTGCGAATCTGGTCGTAGCTGCGGCCCGCAAACACCGCAAAGGTGGAGCAGAAGGGGATCAGCCCCATGGTGCTCATGCCGGCAGCCATGTCCACCATGTTCGCCTCGGCAATGCCGCAGTCGAAGAACCGGTCGGGATACACGGCAGAAAACTTATTCGTCATGGTCGCGGAGGCCAGATCGGCGTCCAGTACCACGATCTTGTCATTGGTGGCGGCCAGCTCCGCCAACGCTTCGCCATAGGCGACGCGGATCGCTTTCTTCTCGCTCATTTTCTCAGCCCTCCAGTTCCTTCAGCGCTTCGGCGCATTGCTCGGCGTTGGGCGCCTTGCCGTGCCAGCCAACCTGATTCTCCATGAAGGAAACGCCCTTGCCCTTCACCGTGTGCAGCCAGATCAGCCGGGGCTTGCCGGGGCAGGCAGGTGCGTGCAGCGCGTCCAGCACCTGCTGCATGTCGTTGCCGTCCGCGACCTCGATCACGTCATAGCCGAAGGCCTTGAACTTCGCGCCGATGTCGCCAAGGCTCATGACCTTCTCGTTGGGGCCGTCGATCTGCAGGCCGTTATTATCGAAAATGACGGTCAGGTTGTCCAGATGATAATGCGCCGCAGCCATAGAGGCTTCCCATACGAGACCCTCTTGGCACTCGCCATCGCCCACGATGGTGTACACATGGCAGGGGTTGCCGGTATGCTTTGCGCCCAACGCCATGCCGGTAGCGATGGAGATGCCCTGACCCAGCGAGCCGGTGGACGCGTCCACGCCGGGGCACTTCTTCGCGTCGGGGTGCCCCTGCAGCACGCTGTGCAGCTGGCGGAAGCCCTTGATCTCGTCATGATCCACAAAGCCCTTCGCCATCAGCGTGCCATACAGCGCGGGAGCGGCATGGCCCTTCGACAGCACAAAGCGATCGCGGGCGGGATCCTTCGGGTTCTTGGGATCCACCTTCATCACGTCAAAATACAGCGCCACCAACGCCTCGGTGCAGGAGAGGGATCCGCCCGGATGGCCGGAGCCAGCGGCGGCACACATGGTAATTACGTCCCGCCGCACCTGACGGCAGGTGGCTTTTAAGGCCTGAATGTCCATGGAACAACCTCCTTTATCTTCTTCAAAGCCGCATTCGAATATGTACGAACAACAGCTTCATTATAAAGTCTTGCCAGACTTCTGTCAAGCAAACAATGAAGGTGGAAAGTGAGAGCTTCTGGGGGAGAGGCCGCTTCTCTGAGAGAAGCGCCTCTCCCCCAGACCCC
>USCW01000336.1 GCA_900553315.1 uncultured Eubacteriales bacterium | reverse complement strand
GCTCCAAGCGCTCCTTCGAGGCCAACTGGGCTATGACGCGGGATTGGCCTCGAAGGAGCGCTTGGAGCGCACGCTGCAAAAGGCACGTGACGCAGAGAAGCTGACGCGTTGCCTCAGCACAACATCGCTGCCGCCCACCCCTGCGCGGGACGCATGGCTCACGGCGCACGGTCAGCCTACGCCCGCCAACGGCGTGACCCCGGCGGAGCTGCTTCGACGGCCGAATATCACCTTGGCGCAGGTGGCGGAGTTGGCTCCTGAGGTGCTGAACGCGCCTGCAAACGCCCGGGAGCAGGCGGAAATCACCCTGAAATATGAGGGTTATCTTGCCAAAGAAGAGGCGCAGATTCATAAGGCTCGCAGCATGGAAAACATGCTCCTGCCCGATGATACGCCTTACGCGGAGATTACCGGCCTCCGCTTGGAGGCACGGCAGAAGCTGGCGGCGCAGCGTCCGCGCTCGCTGGCGGCGGCGGGACGTATTCCCGGCGTATCGCCCGCAGACGTGGCCGTGCTGATGATCTATCTGGAAAAAATTCGCCGGGGCGGGGCAAAGCCCGATGCCTGACGGCAGAGCATGGAAAGGAAAAACGATCATGTATACAGCGGATGTGCAGGGATTTTTGAAATTTGTACAGGCTTCGCCCAGCGCCTTTCACGCGGTGGCGGCAGCGGTGAAGCTGCTGGAGGAAAAGGGCTTCGCGCCCCTGAAGGAGCGCGACTCGTGGCAGCTTGTTCCCGGCGGAAAATATTACGTGACGCGTAACCTGTCCTCTTTGATCGCCTTCATCGTGCCCACCGGCGGACAGGGACTCTTCCGCATTGTGGCCAGCCACAGCGATTCCCCGGTGTTCAAGCTGAAGCCACAGGCGGAAAGTCCTGCGGCAGAAAAATATCTTCGCTTGAATGTGGAGCGCTACGGCGGCATGATTATGTCCACGTGGCTGGATCGTCCGTTATCCATCGCGGGCCGTGTGCTGGTGCGGGACGGCGAACGCATTGTAACCAAGCTGGTGGATCTGGGCCGTGATGCGGTGCTGATCCCCAATCAGCCCATCCATTTCTGCCGGGACATCAACGACGGCTTCAAGTTCAATCCGCAGGTCGATCTCTTGCCGATCTACGGCGATGCGGAAGACAAGGGTGCGCTGATGCGGGAGGTAGCCGCGGCCTGTGGCGCCGACGCGGAGAAGATTGTTGGGAGCGATCTGTTCCTGTATACGCGCATTCCTGGAACGGTATGGGGTGCAAAGGGGCAGTTTTTCTCCAGCCCGCGCATTGACGATTTGGAATGCGCGTACACCTCTTTGGTGGCCTTTGCGGATGCTCCGGTGGGGGAGGCGCATGTGAACGTCTATGCGCTGTTTGACAATGAGGAGGTAGGAAGCCGCACGAAGCAGGGGGCGGCCTCGACCTTCCTGCGGGACGTGATGACGCGGACTGCGGCGGCGCTGGGTGCGGACGAGAGCGCCGCACGGGGACTTATCAGCCGCAGCTTTATGGTTTCAGCGGACAACGCCCACGCGGTGCATCCCAATCATCCGGAGAAGTTTGACGCGGAGAACCGCACGTTCATGAATGGCGGTGTGGTCGTCAAGAGCAATGCAAATCAGGCCTACACCACGGACGGTGTATCGCAGGCTATTTTTGCGGAAATCTGTGCCAAGGCAAATGTACCGGTGCAGTATTTCGCAAACCGCAGCGATGTGCCGGGCGGTTCCACGCTGGGCAACATTGCGAACACGCAGGTCTCTATGAACACGGTGGACATCGGCTTAGCCCAGCTGGCGATGCACTCCTCCTACGAGACTGCCGGTGTATCAGACATTCCCCACATGATCCGCGCCCTAGCCGCCTACTACGCCGCCCGTCTAGACGTCATGGCCGACGGAGAATATGAATTGGTGTGAGGATGCGAGGGAGGGGGCTTCTTTGCAAGAAGCCCCCTCCCTCGCGCTCCCTCTTGAAGAAACGGGGAGTGGGAGAACTCCGGGGGAGGCGGCTTCTCTGAGAGAAGCCCCTCCCCCGGGCCCCCTC
>USCW01000335.1 GCA_900553315.1 uncultured Eubacteriales bacterium | reverse complement strand
CCCTGTCCACCGACCCCAAGCGTCTGCTGATCGGCGACGACGAGCACGGCTGGGATGACAACGGCGTGTTCAACTTCGAGGGCGGCTGCTATGCCAAGGTCATCAATCTGGACAAGGACTCTGAGCCGGATATCTACAACGCCATCAAGCGTGACGCCCTGTTGGAGAACGTGACGCTGGACAAGGACGGCAAGATCGATTTCACGGACAAGAGCGTGACCGAGAACACCCGCGTATCCTATCCGATCAACCACATCCAGAATATCGTGCGCCCTGTGTCCTCCGCGCCCGCCGCGAAGAACGTGATCTTCCTGTCCGCGGATGCTTTCGGCGTGCTGCCTCCCGTGTCCGTGCTGACCCCCGAGCAGACCAAGTATTACTTCCTGTCCGGCTTTACCGCGAAGCTGGCGGGTACCGAGCGCGGCATCACCGAGCCCACCCCCACCTTCTCTGCTTGCTTCGGCCAGGCTTTCCTGGAGCTGCATCCCACCAAGTACGCTGAGGAACTGGTGAAGAAGATGGAGAAGAGCGGCGCGAAGGCTTATCTGGTGAATACCGGCTGGAACGGCACCGGCAAGCGTATCTCCATCAAGGATACTCGCGGTATCATCGACGCGATTTTGGATGGCTCCATCCTGAAGGCTCCCACCAAGAAGATCCCCTACTTCGACTTCGAGGTGCCCACGGAGCTGCCCGGCGTGGATTCCCACATTCTGGATCCCCGCGATACCTATGCGGATGCTTCCGAGTGGGACAAGAAGGCGCAGGATCTGGCTGGTCGCTTCATCAAGAACTTCGCCAAGTACGAAGGCAACGAAGCCGGCAAGGCGCTGGTCGCTGCTGGCCCCAAGCTGTAATCGTATTGAATCACAAAGGGGAGACGCGAAAGCGCCTCCTCTTTTTCGTGCATTGAACAATAAAAACAGTCCTGCCGCAAGCGTATACGGTAGGACTGCTTTAAGGCAATGCTTATGCTTGACAGGCCAGCGCGTCCTGATAGAATGCGTCCATAGCCTCTTTGGTGGGGAACACGGCCACAAACATGCGGTTTCCCATCGCGCCGCTCAGCGCGTCGGGAATGCGCGTGACCATGCGCATTTGCGGGGCATATTTGCCCAGCAGGTCATCATCGCTCAGGCAGAAGGGTTTTCCGTCCCGACGGCCTACAAAGGCGCAGAAGGCGTGCTCGCCCTCTGCCTTTGTGGAGCGGTTGAAGGCGATCATGTCGGCCCAAATTTTATAAACATCCGTAGAGTTTGCATAATTCATCATGTCCGGGCTGAAGCCGCCGCAGGGGCGCATGTTGACCTCCAGCGCAACCACGTCGCCCTTTTTGCCCATGCCGGGCTGGTCCTGCGTCAGCCGGAAGAACTCGAAATGTACGAAGCGGCTCTTCACGCCGAAGCTCTTGACCGTGGCACGGCCCGCACGGCGGGTATCCTCCGGCAGGTCTTTGACGATATAGTAAATGGAATTGTCGTTGTCGTTCACAATGTCCATAATGGAGACGGGCGTGACATTGCCCGTCTCGAAAATGGGCTCACCCTCCGCGTTGATGATCGCGTCGTAGGAATTGACCTCTGCGTGGATAAACTCCTCCATGATGTAGCTCACATCAGATTCCTTCTGCGCGAGAAATTCCCCAAGGTCGCTGTCATTTTCTAGCTTGTAGGTGTGGGATGCGCCCACGCCGTTGTCGGGTTTGACGACTACGGGATAGCCCACCTCGTCAATGAAAGCACGGCAATGGTCGAAATCGTCCACCATGTGATACCGTGCGACCGGGATACCTGCCTTTTGGTAGTATTCCTTCATGCGGGATTTGTACTTGATGCGGGGCATGTCCTCCGTTTGAAAACCGCTGGTAATGTGAAAATCCGTGCGCAGCATCGCGTCACGTTCCAGCCAGTATTCATTGTTGCTTTCCAGCCAATCCACGCGGCCGTATTTCGCAATGAAGAAGGCCACCGCCCGGTATACCTCATCGTAGTTTTCCAAACTGCCGACCTTGTAGTATTCATCCAGACTGGCCTTTAACGCCTCCGTCAGTTCGTCATAGGGCTGATCGCCGATGCCCAACAC
>USCW01000334.1 GCA_900553315.1 uncultured Eubacteriales bacterium | reverse complement strand
CGCTGGACACGCCGAAGGCCAGCGCCAGCGGCAGCGCGACCGCCGCTACCGTGATGCCGCTGAGCAGATCCGCCGTCAGCGATTTTGCATTGTACCCCTGAAACTCCCTTTTCAACAGATGAAGATACCGCATGTTCTTCCTCCCACCGCGCTCTCTTTATACGCAACAGTTCACCATTGTACGCTCTTCATAGCAACCATACAAGGGTAAATCTGGGAGAACGCAGGGCAATACGAAGGAAAGACAGGAGAACAATAAAAAAGGAAGCGGCTTCTGTTAAAGAAGCCGCCTCCATGATATATTTTGCTTGTCAGCCGCCCAAGTGCAGCACGTCGATCAGCAAAATCCAAGCAAGGCCGTAATAGGTCACAACCGCCACGAGGTCGTCAATGGTGGTGATAAGGGGGCCGGAGGCGACGGCGGGGTCAACCTTGATCTTGTGAAAGAAGATTGGGATCACCGTGCCGGAGAGACTCGAAATCACCATGGCGAGGATCAGCGCAATGCTTACGCAGCCGGAAACGCAGAAGCCGTAATACGGCGTGGTGCCGCGGAACAGCCAGAGATACACGCCAATGGCGAGGAAGGACAGACTGCCCAGCAAAAGGCCGTTGCATAGGCCGACCTTCATTTCCTTGCGCACCAGCGCCCACTTTTCCTTGGCCGTGACCTGCTCGTCCATCAGCACACGGATGGTTACGGCCAGCGACTGGGTGCCTACGTTGCCCGCCATGTCCAGAATCAGCGACTGGAAGCAGACGATTACCGCCAGCTGAGCCACCACCGGCTCAAAGAAGCCCACCACCGAGGAAACCAGCATCCCCATGAACAGCAGCACGATCAGCCATGGAATGCGCTTCTTCATGCTGACAAGGGTTTTCTCGTTCAGATCCTCCTCCGAGGACAGACCGCCTAGCTTGGCGTAATCCTCGCCCATTTCGTCGTCCACGACTTCCACAATGTCCTGCGCCGTGATAACGCCGATCAGGTGCTTTTTTTCATTTAGGACGGGAATGGAGTCCTCCGCGTATCCCTTCAGGCGCTCAATGCACTCGCTGATATGTTCATGCACCCCCACCGTGGGGTAGGACTGGCTGATGATGTCCTCCAAGGCTACGCTTTCCCGGGCAATGATCAGATCCTTCAGGTCTACGGCACCGTAAAAGCTGCCGTCATCGTCGCTGACATACAGCGTACCGATGTTGTCATTCTCCTCCGCCTGCGCGATCAGCGCCCGCATGGCTTGTTTGATGCTCAGGTGGCGGTTGATGTTGACGTAGTTGGTGGTCATTTGACTGCCGATTTCGTCTTCATCATAGGAACAGATCAGACGAATGTCGGCGCTTTCCTCCGGGGGAAGCTGTGCGACGATCTGCTTGCGCACCTCGGGGTCGAGGGTTTCCAGCACGTCCACCGCGTCGTCCGCGTCCATGCCGGCAACGATGGCCGCATCGTTCTCGATGGGCAATTCCTTGAGGTACTTGCCTACGTCGCTTAGATAGGTAAAGACCTCGGAGACGCGCTCCTTGCCCAGAATGTGATATAGCCGCACGCGGCGCTGCTGGTCAAGCATTTCCAGCACCGTGGCAATGTCTTTTTCGTGATAGTCCTCCAGCGCCTCGGCGATCTGCGCATCCGGCAGGTCGCTCTTCATCAGGCGAACCAGCTCATCCATGTAGTTCTGCATGGGAAATCCCTTCCTTTCCATTCGTTCAGATACGGAAAGGGCGCAAAAAAACATCGCACCCCGTTCCTGAGAAACGGCAAGCCGTCGATCACAGGGACTGCGCGTGCGAAGGATAGAAGCGGCGATACGCCGCAAAGACGAACGTCAAAGAATGCGAAGCGCGAAAGGGTGCGCTCCGGGGTCTTCGTCGGCAAGCTTTGCGTGCGGCACCGTCTGTCCGTCGCCGCTGCTTCGACCGTGACCGTCCATGAAACGCACCTCCCTTAAAGCTCATCGCAGAAGCGGCCTGATAAGTCGTTCTGCGGAGCGATTTTCTACCGTGTATTGTATCGGCGGCGGCGAGAAAAGTCAAGGCAATACCGCACAAATGAGTTGGTGCGGAGGCGAATGAATTTTTCGTCAGA
>USCW01000333.1 GCA_900553315.1 uncultured Eubacteriales bacterium | reverse complement strand
GGAGGGGCTTCTCTCAGAGAAGCCGCCTCCCTCGCAACCCCCGTCGTCTCCCAAAACGTCTCTTCGGGAGGGGGCCCGGGGGAGGGGACTTCTCTACAGAGAAGTCCCCTTCCCCGGAGCTCACATCTCGTCCAACAGCTCTTCAATCGTGAATGGGTAGTAGAGAACGCCTTCAGCGCTGCTGGCTAGGTAGCTGGACTGAATGTAGAAGACGGGATTGCCGCTTTCATCAAGGTAGAAGTCTTCCTCGGGATAGAATTGAGCCTCCAGCTCTTCGCGGGTCAGATCGTCGTAGTAGGCAACCGCGCCCTCGGCTTGCTGCTGCTCAATGATCTCCCACACAAGATCGTATACAAGCTTGTCCGCCTTCGCCGTCGCCCGATCCTGCATCCACGTGTCGCTCTCTCCTGCGTCCAAAAGACCCAGCAAATACGGCAGAGAAATACACGTCCCCGCCTTGCCGCCTGTCAGCGCAAAGGTGTGCCCCGCAATGATCTGGCTCGTTTCAGCACCCATAAAGCTCTCCGTCGTCACCAGCACGCTGAAATACTCCGCCGTATTGCACATCACCTGTGACGTGATCGCCGTATAAGCCTGCACCTCATTTTCTTCCAGCGACTCATACGCCATAGGCACCGCAAAATTCTTCGCATCGTCCACCAGATAGGTGTAGAAATCGTTAATCATCTGCGCCGTTTCGCTGGTGTCCTCTACCTGCGGATAGCTGTAGCGGTACACATATCGAGCGCTCTGCGCATCGCTGCCCTCAGGCATGTATACCTCGCCCGCATTCTCGCCGATCACCTGTACCCCGGCGCTCTCCGCCCACGCGCAGGACGCGAAGCACAGCATCGCCGCCAGAAAGCAAATCCAAAACCGCCGCATTCGTATCGTCTCCCTTCATCCGACGGACTGCGCCGTCAGGGTGAAGGAGTTCTCCATCCCCTCGGCACAGGCCGCGTAGATCTCCATGTCTTCCACCGGGTACGTCAGCGCCGCGACCGCCAGCCGCCCCTCGGCCAGCAGCACCACGCGAGTCGTCACAAGCTCTTCCTGCTGCACGGATACGGTGAAATACTGCTGATCCTCGTGAACATTCACGATAGCGTCTTTCTCCGTATAACGCGCCAGCGCCTCCGCCAGCGCGCAGTCCGCTGCCTCCACGCTGACCTGCAGCGTCACGCGGCCGTCCGCCGACTGCCCCTGTACGCCCGCCTCCGTCTCCTGCACCTGCGTAATCGCTGCCGGATACATCACGCGGAACCCTAACGCGTCGCTGACATACTCCTGCATTTCCAGCCCTGCCATCGTATTCAAGGTGCTTTCGGCGAGGTCATCCGCGCCGCTCCAGCGGATGATTTTCCAGTCAAAGGGTGCGTTCTCGTCCCGCTGAACGTCCACCACGGCGCTGCCGTACCACTCCGCGTTCAGGAGGGATTCCTTGTCCTGCATGTAGTAATCCTCGTCGATGTGATACAACTCCAGCACCAGCCGCTGTGCGTTGTCCTGTTCGCCTGCCGCAATCTGGGCGATCTGCATTCCCGCCATGCCCGCCGAAGCGGTGCTTACGTCGAAGGCTAATCCATCCTCCGTGCGGGTAATGGCCTCGCAGCAATCCTCGTCAGGCAAAACGAACGCGCCCGCCGCAAACATCTGGTCATAAATTTCTGACAGCTTCGTTTCGCTCAGCCGCACTTCGCCGTCCGCGCTTTCCACGTTCAGCAGACCACGATACAGCAGCCGCCAAATAAGGCCATAGGCTACGCCCGGCTGATCCTCCGCGTTACTATCAAACGCGGTTCGCTCCTGCGCGTACATGGTATCCGTCAAGGCATTCAGCAGTTTTTCCAGCCCGTCCATCTGCGGCAGCGCCTCCTCCGCGCAAGCCGCGCCTGTCCAGCACATCACCGCCGCCAACGCCCAAGCCAGCAACCTTTTCATAAAATCACCTCAAGATTGTGTATGTTTGCGAGGGAGAGGCCTTTTCTGAAGAAAAGTCCCCTCCCTCGCGCTCCCTTCTCTAAAGACGTGGCGCTTTTTGGGGGGAATTCTGGGGGAGAGGCGGCTTCTCTGAGAGAAGCCCCTCTCCCCCAGAC
>USCW01000332.1 GCA_900553315.1 uncultured Eubacteriales bacterium | reverse complement strand
TATGACCTCGGGCACAGCCGCGGCTACGTCCACAATATATCCTCGGGCAAGGCCTCGCCGCCAATGTAACTTGCGTGGTCGGTTGTACAAAAGTAGTACATCGCCCTTAGCTTGCCGCGAGCTTGTCGGTGTAGTTCTACGGAACCGTGATGGTTTTCTTGTCTGTGCCGAGAATGATTCGTATATGAATGCCTCCTTGTGATTTGGTGATTTTATTGTACCCCCCCCGCAAAATGTCAAGGGTTTTTGGTGAATTTATATATATTCCGTCATTTTGTGCAGAAATGCGCGAAATATGTGTGAATAATCGTCAATCTTTTTTCAGAAATGTATCAATTCCCGCGCTTACGGCTTGACAATCCGGCCCGTTTGTCCTATGCTCAATGGTGGCGTGAAAGCGCCTGTCAAGCATGATCCCGGCGAGCTTCGCCGAAAATACACTAGGAGGAAATCACATGAAAAAGCCCGTGGTTCTGGTAGTCATGGATGGCGTGGGCGAAACCCCGACTGAGCTGGGCAACATGGTTCAAAAGGCCACCACTCCCGTTCTGGATGAGCTGAAGGCCACCTGCCCGCACACCACCATCAAGGCGCATGGCACGGCGGTGGGTCTGCCCTCTGACGACGATATGGGCAACAGCGAAGTGGGCCACAATGCCCTCGGCTGCGGCCAGATTTATTCTCAGGGCGCTAAGCTGGTCAACGAGTCCATTCAGAGCGGCAAAATTTACGAATCCGCCGCGTGGAAAGACCTGCTGACCAATGTAAAGGACAAGAATTCCACCCTGCACTTCCTCGGCCTGTTGTCCGACGGCAATGTCCACAGCAATATTTCTCACCTGCTAGCCATGCTGGAGGAGGCCAAGAAGGAAGGCATTCATCATGTGCGCTGCCATATCCTGCTGGACGGCCGCGACGTGCCCGCCACCTCTGCGCTGGAATATGTGCAGCAGCTGGAGGACGAGCTGGTAAAGCTGAACGACGCGGAGTTTGACGGCCGTATCGCTTCCGGCGGCGGACGCATGAAGATCACCATGGACCGTTATCAGGCCAACTGGGGCATGGTGGAGCTGGGCTGGAACACCCATGTGCATGGTGTGGGCCGCCAGTTTGCCACCGCGAAGGAGGCCGTTGAGGCGTTCCGTCAGGAGCTGTCTGTCATCGACCAGGATCTGCCACCCTTCGTGATCGCGGAGAACGGTACCCCCGTGGGCAAGATTCAGGATGGCGACAGCGTGATCCTGTTCAACTTCCGCGGCGACCGTGCGCTGGAAATCTCCATGGCCTTTGATGATGACGAGTTCCCCTACTTCGACCGCGGCGTTCGTCCGCAGGTGAAGTATGCGGGTATGCTGCAATACGACGGCGACCTGTGCATTCCCAAGAGCTTCTTGGTGAATCCGCCGGAGATTCGTCACACGCTGACCGAGCTGATGGTGGAGAACGGCATCAACGAGTATGCCTGCTCCGAGACCCAGAAGTACGGCCACGTGACCTATTTCTGGAATGGCAACCGTTCCGAAAAGTTCTCCGAGGAGCTGGAAACTTGGCAGGAGGTGCCCTCCGACGTTCGCTCCTTTGACGAGTGCCCGTGGATGAAGGCCACCGAGATCACCGATCTGGTGATCGACGCAATGGCGAGCGGCAAGTATGGCTTCATTCGCTGCAACTATCCCAACGGCGACATGGTCGGTCATACCGGCAATCTGCTGGCGACGGAGATCGCCGTGGAGAGCGTTGATCTGTGCTTGGCGCGTTTGAAGAAGGCCGCCGATCAGTACGGCTGCATTCTGGTGATTACCGCCGACCACGGCAACGCGGATCAGATGCTGGAAAAGGACAAGAAGGGCAACATTGCCGTGCGCACCGCACACAGCCTGAACCCCGTTCCCTTCATCATCTACGACAAGGATGCGAAGCATGAGCTGAAGGACGGTCACTTCGGTCTGGCTAACGTGGCCCCCACCGTTGCGACCCTCCTTGGCGTCAAGCCCTACTCCTGCTGGGAAGAAAGCATGATTAAGGAGTAATTTGTGAGAGATTTCTGTGGGAGAGGCCGCTTCTCTAAGAGAAGCGCCTCTCCCCCAGACCCCCTCTCCCGAA
>USCW01000331.1 GCA_900553315.1 uncultured Eubacteriales bacterium | reverse complement strand
CTTTCTTCAGAAAGGCCCCCTCCCTCGCAAGCTCACACTTTTTCAATTTTCAGCATGATGATTTCGCAGGGGTTGAAGAGACGGGGAGCGCTGGCGGAGTTCGTCGCACCGCGGCTGACGAGAAGACGATTGTTGTAGTAGAAGCCGTCGGTTAGGCGCGGGAAAAAGCCCTGCCCGGGCGCGTAAAGACCTCGACCAAAGCATTGCACCTGCCCACCGTGCGCGTGCCCGGCTACTACCAGATCAAGATCATAGTCCTTCACCCCTGCGGGGTAATACTCCGGATGATGGCATAATAGCAGCCGAAAACCCGGCATCGCTGCAAGCTTCGCCAGCATCTGCCGGTTCATCTGCTCCGGACGACGCACGGAGGTCAGACCGCCCAGCGATACGCCCGCAAAGGTCGTTACGCTGTCGTCCAGCAGCACCACATCGCTGCGCCTCACCAGCTTCAGCCAATGCCGCCGCTCCGGCGCGGGATACTTCCGCTCATGATTGCCCAGCGAATAAAAGACCGGACGGAGCTTCGGCACCTCCGCAATGAACCGCTCGGCGTTCTCCCAGCCTAAGCGATGCCGGTTCAGCAGATCGCCCGGCACCAGCACCGCGTCAGCCTCCTGAAGCTGGGGCAGAAACTCCTCGTAGGGGCCGTTGTGCAGGTCGGCAAGAATGGCGAAGGTCACATCCTGCGTCACGCGGGGGGACGCGATGGTGTATCGCGTTACGATCCGCCGAGTCATGCCGCCTCCTGCGCCGTGTACAGCGCCTTCATCCGATGCTGATGCACGCCGATCAGCACCAGCCCTGCCGCCAGCAGAATGACTGCCTTTGCAAAATAAGGCCGTCCAAGCGCGTTCAACAGCGTGCGAAGCTGCATCCCCAGCAGCGCCGAATAAGCCGCCGCACCGGCGGAAAGGTTCACGTAAGCGATCAGCACGCCAACAATCAGCAGGAGCAGTCCGCCCGCCGCACAGCCGCTGCCGATGTAGAGCAAGCTCTTCGCCGTGCGCTTGCGCATCACCAGCGCCATCAGCCCCATCAAAACCAGCACTACAGCCGCCAGCGCCCACCGCACATAAGGCAGATACGCCGCATAGCGGGACACCTCCAGCTGAGGCAGCACCTTCCCCAACGCCAGCGAAATCAGCGACAACCGCAGGGGCACCGCTGCCTCTTCCACAATGCTGCATACCTTCACAGCAACCTTGTCCCGAGCCACGCTGGTGCGGCTGGCGGACGGCGTGCTTTCCTGAAAGGTTTCGTCTTCCTTGATCGCGTCTACTAAGCCCTCCACCTCAAAGGAGGGCGCAGTATAGACCGCGTCTGGCTGCGTCAAGTTCAGCAGCCAGTCCACCATCTGCGTGTGATAGTCCAGCAGACGCTCACGGGTCACAAGATCCATCACCGTCTTGGGCTCAAAGCCGTACTGCGCGGCCAGCGCGTCGATTTTTTCGCCAATGCGGGCATACTGTGCGTCCACCACCGCGGTGTCCTGCGCCACGCTGAGGTCAAAGTCACGATCCGTCAGCAGCCGCACCACAGGAAGCGCCAGCCCCGTCACCAGCAAGCATAGGGTCAACAAAAGACACAGCACCACGCAGATTCCGTGCGCCACCGGTCCCGGCTGGGCCGTCGTATTTCTGCTCATGGAATCACCACCATTTTCATTGCAATATCCAGCAGCATCTGCGCCTGCGGCAGATACCGCGCAATCACGTAAGCGCCGCCCGCCGCAAACGGCAGAGCGATCAGCAGCGGCAGCCCCCAGCATAACGGGTTCCGCGACTTCTTCTTCACAGTCATTCCCCCTTCCTGTTCATTATACATGGTTTCGCATTTTGCCGCAAGCGAGGGCCATGCTTCTCCTATTAAGGAACGATGTAGGATCACCTTTCCCTCCACCGCTATGCGCAAGAACAGCAGTCCCCATAATCACGCAAAAGCATCCGATGGAACCATACCATCGGATGCTTTTCGTACCCACACGCCGCATGTCCGCGGCGGCTCTATCAGCCGCCGTGGACTCACTCAACGAACAAGAAACCGCACCCACCTTCAGGCGGAACCAAGTAAGCAGAAACGTCCCAACCCAAACGCCAGCCGCTCTTCGGGAGAGAGGGGTCTGGGGGG
>USCW01000330.1 GCA_900553315.1 uncultured Eubacteriales bacterium | reverse complement strand
AAGAGAAGCGCCTCTCCCCCAGACCCCCTCTCCCGAAGAGTAGCTGGCGTTTTGGGTGTGTGTTTCTGCATAGGTGGTTCCGCCTGTGAGTTGGGCATGGTTTCCTGCTGCTTGATTGTGGTCACGGCGGCTGACAGAGCCGCCGCGATCTTGTGCGTGTGCGTGAGATGTTCTTTTGCTGTGCGATGCTTGACAAGGCCGGACACGCTATGCTATGCTGGTTTTGTAATTGAATAGATGCTTACCCCATCACCGGGTGGGGAATTTGAAGCATTCAGAGCTTTCCCGTAGGTACGGCGTGCGCTGCGCACGTTATAAGGGATGGCTCTGGATGCTTTCGCTTTTATACAGGAGGAATGCGTATGAATATCAAGCCCTTTGCCGTGGAAGAGTGGATGAACGCGTGGGAGGACGGCGCGACCTACAACATTGCGGAGACGTGTGTGGACTCCATTTCGCTGGATGAACTGTTCGCCCTGACAGGCGAAGACAAGGAAGCTTTCCTGAACGACCTAACTGCGCGGCGGCTGACCTATGGCAGCATCACCGGCGCACCCGCGTTCAAAGAAGGCATCTGCAAGCTGTACCGCACCATGGACGCGGCGCATATTGTACCCACCCACGGTGCGGCGGGCGCAAACCATCATGTATTTTTATCACTGATTGGCCCCGGCGACCATGTAGTCAGCGTCATGCCCACCTATCAGCAGCTCTACTCCATCCCTGAATCGTTGGGCGCGAAGGTGGATGTGCTGCACTTGCGCAAGGCGGACGGCTACCTGCCGGACTTGCAGGAGCTCCGCCGTCTGGTCACGCCGGGTACGAAGATGATCTGCATCAACAACCCCAACAACCCCACCGGTGCGCTGATGTCCGAGGAGACGCTGAAGGCCATTGTGGAGATTGCCCAGAGCGTAGGCGCGTGGATTCTCTGCGACGAGGTCTACCGCCACCTGACCCAGACGGACACATGGAGTCCCTCCATTGTAGACCTGTACGACAAGGGCATTTCCGTCAGCAGCATGTCCAAGGTCTTCTCGCTGGCGGGTCTGCGGCTGGGCTGGATTGCCTCCCACGATGACGAGGTCATCTGCCGCTGCCTGTCCCATCGGGACTACAACCTCATCAGCTGCGGTATGCTGGATGAGGCCGTGGCCGCCGTCGCCCTCAAGCACAGCGACACGCTGCTGGCCCGGAATCGCAGCATCGTCCGGGACAACCTCGCCCTGCTGGATGCGTGGATTTCTAAGGAGAAGCACGCCAGCTATGTCAAGCCCAGCGCCGGTACGACTTCCTTGATTTATTACGACCTGCCCATCCCCTCTTATACCTTCTGCGAGGAGCTGTATCAGCAGACAGGCGCTTTCGTCACCCCCGGCGACTGCTTTGAGGAGCCCGGCTGCTTCCGCATCGGCTACGCCTGTGATAAAGCTTCGCTTCAGCAGGGACTTGAGGCCGTCAGCGCGTATATACGCAGTAAGGAATAAACCGCTGAAGGAGCGTTGCGCCATGAAAAAACTGCTGTTTGTCTGCCACGGCAATATCTGCCGAAGCCCCATGGCCGAGTTCGTCATGAAAGCGCTGGTGCAGGAACAGGGTCTATCCTACCGCTATGAGATCGCCTCCGCCGCCACCAGCACCGAAGAGATCGGGAACCCCGTCTATCCGCCCGCACGGCGGATGCTCGCGGCGCACGGCATCTCCTGCGCCGGAAAAACCGCACGGCAAATGACAAAGCAGGATTACGCCTATTACGACCTGCTCATTGGCATGGATCACGCCAACCTGCGCAACATGCGGCGCATCTGCGGCGGCGATCCAGATGGAAAGCTGCACCTGCTGTTGGACTATACCAACCGCCCCGGCGAGGTTGCCGACCCATGGTACACAGACGACTTTCAATCCACATGGGAGGACGTGACGGAGGGGTGCCAAGGGCTATTGAAAGCGCTTGAAGGCTGAGAAGCCATGCAAAAAAGAGCTATCCTGTACGGATGGCTCTTTTTGCTGTACTCGTAAGCTGCTCCCCCTCTTTCCCCTGCAACGTGAACGCTTTTGAAGGGTCGCGTCTGCGGACGCGGAAGGATTTCGCCTCTGCGGAGGCGACCAAAGGGCTTTGCGATCGCCCTTTGGAAACC
>USCW01000329.1 GCA_900553315.1 uncultured Eubacteriales bacterium | reverse complement strand
TAGCCCAGCAGATAATCCTCCAGCCACGCGATGGACTTCAAGTCCAAATGGTTGGTGGGCTCGTCCAGCAGCAGCACGTCCGGGCGCTGAAGCAGCAGCCGGCCCAGACACAGCCGGGTGCGCTCGCCGCCGGAGAGCAGCTCCGCCAGTTGGCCCTGCTGCTCCTTGCGGAAGCCGAGGCCCGCCAGCACGCCCTGCACCGTGGAGCGCCAGCCGTAGCCGTTGCTTTCCTCGAATTGCCGGGTCAGCTGGTCATACTGATTGCCCAGTTGACGCAGACGCACGGGATCCTCCGCCGTATGCGCCATATCCTGCTCCAGTTGACGCAAACGCGCCTCCATGGCGACCACCGGCTCGAATACCGCTTCCAACTCCTCCAGCACGGTCTTTCCCGGCGTGACCATGCCCTGCTGCGCCAGATACCCCAGCCGCAATCCCTTCTGCATGGTCAGCGTGCCCCCGTCGTAGGGCTCCAATCCCGCGATGATCTTCATCAGCGTGCTCTTGCCGCAGCCATTCACGCCCACCAGTCCCAGCCGCTGGCCGTCCTGCAAGACCAGACTCGCGTCCTTCAGCACCACATTGGTGCCAAAGGATTTTTGAATATTCTGTGCCGACAGCAAAATCATCGTGCGTTGTCTCCTTTGTCTGCGCAAATAACCAAAATATATTATAAAGCAAACCTGCCGGAAACGCAACTTGCGCGGCGGGCGTTTTCGGTAGTACAATACTGACCAGAGCATGCAAAGGAGGCCGTTCCATGCAGCAGGCGGTGGTTTGGGATTTAGGCTGGGCGTTGGTTGCGCCCCAGAATGGCGACTGGTCACGGACGACGCGGTTTGAGGAGCTTTTCCCCGCGTGGCGGGAGCAATACACCCCCGAGCAGTTTGCCGCGGCACAGCGGGAGGGCGGCGCGTATCTTGCGGAGCATCATCGGCTGACGACGCTGCAGGAGCAGGCGGAGCAATTCACCCGCTGGTATGAGCTGCTGGGACAGGCCCTGCCCGATTTAGGCATGACGGCGGCAAAGGCGCGGGACATTGCGGAGGATCGCACCTACAACATACTGGGCAATTACCGTTTATTGCCCGGTGCGCGGGAAACGCTGGAGGAGTTGAAGCGTCGCGGCTGCAAGCTGGGCGTGATCTCCGACACGTGGCCCAGCGTATCGCTTCAGCTTGCGGCGTTGGGAATCGCCCATCTCTTCGACGCGCTGACCTACAGCTTTGAGTTAGGCGTATACAAGCCCGATCAGGCGTTATACATGGATGCGCTGGCGAAGCTGAATCTGCCGGGGCAGGTCTGCACGTTCATTGACGACCGGCCCGGAAATCTGCTGGGTGCGCAAGCGGCGGGAATACGCGGCGTTCAGTCGCTGGCCGAGCCTGGAATTCATGCGGACGGCCGCTTCCCGGCGATTCACGCGCCGGGTGAAATCCTCGCCCTGCTGGACGGTAAGCCGCTTCCCGCCGACTGGTCGGCACATGTGGAGGTCTTAACGGAGGCCGATCTTCCTGCCATGATGGCGTTACAGTCGGTCATGCTGGCGGAGCTGCCCGTGCCCCGCTGGTACTGCACATCCACGGCGGCGGAGTTTGCGAAGGATGTCCGCGCAGAGCACGTGCATGGCATTCGATGGCAGGGCGAGCTGATTGCCTTTGCCATTGCGGTTCCCGGCGAAGGCAGCGAGGACTCCTATGCGAAGAAGCTGCATCATGATCCCGCCCACACGCTGGACTTCCGCGATGTGATGGTTTCCCCGCGCTATCGCCGCCGGGGCATTCACAGTTTTTTCCTCACTTTCTTTGAGCGTCAAGCCGCCGCGACCGGGCAAGCTGCGCTCTACGCGACGGTCGATCCCGACAACGTCCCCAGCCGCTCCAGCTTCGAAAAAGCCGGCTGGCGCGCTCTGACCCAGCGCAGCGCCTACGACGGTCGAACGAGGGTATATTATAGAAAAGACGTGTAAGGAACTCTGGGGGGAGAGGCTGCTTCTCTGAGAGAAGCACCTCTCCCCCCAGACCCCTCTCTCCCGAAGAGCGGCTGGCGTTTGGCGTGGGCGTTCCTGCGTAATTGGTTCCGCCTGTAAGATGGGCGCGGGTTCCTGCTGCTTGGTTGTGGTCACGGCGGCTGACAGAGCCGC
>USCW01000328.1 GCA_900553315.1 uncultured Eubacteriales bacterium | reverse complement strand
AGGGGCTTCTGGCACAGAAGCCGCCTCCCCCGGAGTACCTCTCACCCGTTCCCTTTCTCCTGCTCTTCCTTGTTCAGCTCGTCTTGAACGTAACCGGCGAGGATGTCTACAATGCGGGCGTTGCGGCCGCCGTGAGCCACGATCACGTCCGCGTGATTGATGTAATTGCGAATGTACTTGTCGTACATGGGCTTCACCGTTGTGAGATACTGCACGGAAATACCGTCAATTTCGCGGTCGCGCTCCTTGATGTCCCGCTGAATGCGGCGCAAAAGACAAATGTCCGGCTCCACATTCATGTAGAGCTTCAAATACATCAATTCCATCAAGCGCTCGTCATGGAAGCAATGAATGCCCTCCAAGATCATTACGTCGTGGGGATAAATCAGCTCCGACGTGTCGGCACGGCGATGCTGGGAGTAATCATACGCCTTGCGGGTGATGGGCTCCCCGCGAAGCAGCGTTTTCATGTCCGCCAGCAGCAGATCATGATCGAAAATCTCCGGCTCGTCATAGTTCAGCACCGAACGTTCCTCAAAGGAAAGCTGCGGATGATCCCGATAATAAGCGTCCTGATTGATGACGCAGCACCGGTCTCCCAGCTTGGCCTTCAGCGCGTCCGCCAGCGTAGACTTTCCGCTGCCGCTCGCGCCGCAGATGCCGATAAACAGCATGAAGCCGCACCTCCTCGTTTCTCTGTGAAGAAGATACCGCACCGCGCAGGTAAAGTCAAGTCAAAATCCATATGAATTTCCCGAAAAAAGACAAGTTTCGCAAGCTGCCACATCAAAAGCCAGAATGTGACATGGATTTTTCGCCGCGTCTATGATATTATCCGCATATACCGACAGAAATCGGGAGGCGAATATGCGCTTACACGCAAAGCCTGCCAAAGATAAAACAGCCGGACTGATCCGGCTGGGAATTGGATGGATGCTTATGCTGAGTATGGCATTGGTTCCGGGAAACAGTGCGCTTTACGCGCCGGACGGCGCCGAAGCGCTGGCGGCGGATACGCCCCGGCAGCACAAGGTTATTGCCTATGTGCAGGACATGGCCGGACTGTCGCTGCGGGAAGAGGACGCGCCTTACCTGGATCAGGTGAATTATGCCTTCGCGCTGCTGAAGGACGGCAAGGCTCACGGCGATCATTGGAAAAGCGTTCATGTGGTTAAGGATTACTTGCAGCGCCACCCGCACATCACGGGTGTTATCAGCGTTGGCGGCTGGGGCGCAGAGGGCTTTTCTGACGCAGCATCTACGCCCGAGGGCCGCGAGACGCTTGCCCGGAGCATGTTGCAGCTGATGGATGCGCACGGCTTTCGCGGCTTGGACGTGGACTGGGAATACCCCGCCACGAGCGCGGGCGGTCTGAAGCACCGCGCGGATGACTGGGAGAATTACTTCCAGCTGTTGGCGCTTCTGCGGGCAGGTCTGGATGCGCGGGCGGAGGCTACGGGTCAGGCGTATGTGCTGTCCGTGGCGCTGGGTGCGTCCGACAGTCTAATTCAGGCGGTGGACGGTACGCGTCTGGGTGCGCTGGTCGATCAGGCGAACATCATGACGTATGATTTCACCGGCTTTGATACGATGACCGGGCACCATGCGGCGCTGTATCCCGCAGGGGACAACAAGCTGGGCGGCGCGTATGCGATTCATGCGTATGCAGCGCAGGGTATTCCGACGGAAAAGCTTAATTTGGGATGTGCCTTTTATGGCCGCGCATGGCGCGACACGCCTGCAAAGAACAACGGTCTTCACCAGCGTGCGGGCACGACGGGCAGCAAGTATTACACCTACGATCAGCTTCAATCGCTTTTGACCGAGGAAAAATATACTCGCTACTATGACGCGGAAGCGCAGAGTCCGTGGCTCTTTGACGGCAGCACCTTCATCAGCTACGAGGACGCGTCTTCCCTACGAGCTAAGGCGGCCTACGTTCGCGCCAACTCCCTGCACGGCATCTTCTGCTGGGCTCTGGATCACGACCCCAGCGGAGAACTGCTAAGGGCGATGGGAGAGAAATAACGCGGAATACTGAGGGGAGAGGCGGCTTCTCTGAGAGAAGTTTCTCTCTCTCAGACTCTTCTCCCCCGAAGAGCGGCAGGCGCTTAAGGTGCGCTTTTCTTTTTGCTTGGTCACGCCTGTGAGGTGG
>USCW01000327.1 GCA_900553315.1 uncultured Eubacteriales bacterium | reverse complement strand
TCCGGGAGGGAGCGCGAGGGAGGGGCCTTTCTCAGAAAGGCCGCCTCCCTCGCATCATCCTCCTATAAGTGCAGCTATACCAAAACAGAGCTGGGCGGCGTAGTAGAGGATCATCGCGGACCAGTCGAGGGAACGTGGGACGGGGGCGATAACACCGCGACAGACCATCGCGTCGCTGGTCACGAATATCATGGCGCCCAGCGCCGTGCATATGTCGGCGGCGGTGAAGCTTAGACAGCTGATGCCGCTCGCACCCATCGCACAGAGAATGACCGCATAAATGATAAAGGGAATCATCCGATTGCCAATCAATTTCGACCAGCGGTGAATCAGATACGCGGCAATGGCTAGCAGGATCACGAAAAGGATACCATGCGACTCTCTCAGCGGTACGCGGGTCAGGAACCACGCAATGTAGCAAAAGTGTCCGCCAATAAATAAACCCATGCCTACCATGAAGCGCAGCTCCAGCATAATGTCCGCCGCTACGCAGAGCACTAACCCAGCCACGCAGAGCCAGCGGCTTCCGCCGGAGAGAAACGCCCCCGTCAGCGCCAGCGCCAGCCCGCAGGTCGTTCCAAGCCCCTTCCATACGAGACGCTGTACGTCATGCGTGTCTTTTGTGCGCATGAATTTGGGTAAACAAAGTCCAAAGGCCGCAGCCGCCGCGACAAAAATGAATAGCACCTTTTCCATAACGCAGCCCTCCTTCACATTGCAAGGCTTTTTCTCAGGATCAATTTATGCACTTTTCGGCATTTATCTGTCCTGATTGTACCTGAAACGTGAAGGGAATGCAAGGATAATCTTTATTCGCAGTCAAAAATAGCCTTCTGCGCAATAAAAGGCGTGTAGGTGTCCTTCCAGACGTGATGTACCTCTGATTCATCAAAGGCGGGCAGCGCGGTCTTGTCCATGCAGATGAGGATCAGCAGATCATAGCGGTTGGGCCGGTCAATCACGTTGGGATGCAGGGAAACGCTGCTGACGCCGGGAATGTCCAGCGCCTTGTGAAACAGGTTGGCAATGGGCGCATAATCGGGCCGGGGCAGATCGGAATTCCATTTTACGAGAATGTGATGCCGCATAAGGTTAGCCTCCTTCAATAGAATGCGTTTATGATACCAGCGCCGCTTCGCTCCGTCAAGAAGGCACACCTGTTAAAGAAGAAAAACCACGCGGCCGCCCTTGAAAAGCTGGCAAATTCCGGGTATAATGAAGAAGATTTCTGGGAGGTGCGTTATGTTTACCGGTTTTCCAGAGGAGACGGTGCGGTTTTTCCTCGACCTGCGCTTTCACAATGAGATCAGCTATTTTGAGGAGCGTCGGGAGGACTATCTTCAGGATGTGCAGGCTCCATTCTATGAATTGATCGGGGAGCTTGTGCCTAAATTGCAGAAGATCGATCCGCAGATGGAAACG
The DNA here is from genome assembly GCA_900553315.1 of uncultured Eubacteriales bacterium. GTDB lineage: Bacteria > Bacillota > Clostridia > Christensenellales > Aristaeellaceae > Egerieenecus. Next base: position 735 of record USCW01000327.1, on the reverse strand, counting down.
CGCCCCTATAAGTGTCTGGCAAGGATTCGCCGGGATACCCGGTTTACCAAGGACAAGAGTCCCTACCGTGACCACCTGTGGGTGTTGTTTCGCCGTGCGGCTGAGCCGCGGGAGCAGTCGCTGAACTTCTGGTTTGAGTTCGGCCCCCAACAGTTGGGATGGGGGATGGGCTTCTGGGGCGAGAATCGTCCGGTGATGGATCGCTTCCGCCGGGAGTTGGCTGCGAGGCCGCAGAAATTCCTTGACTTATTGGAGGACTGCGACCTGCCGGGACATCATCTGGGACTGTCCGGGGCGTATTTTAAGCGGTTGACCATCCCGGAGGGGCTTCCGCCCGAAGCGGAGAGCTGGTATCGAATGCGCGAGCTTTGGGTGTCGAAGGTCAACCCGGATTATCGCTGGGCCTTTGACGCCAGGCTTGTGGATCGTGTTTGGAAGGATTACAAGGCTATTGCGCCGCTGTATCAGCTGCTGCGGGGCATGGCGGATGAGGAACAAAGCGGAGATTGATGCGCTGTTAAGGAGGCGTTCATAATGGACTGGATGAAACTCAAGAGCGGTACGGACGTGCGGGGCACGGCGCTGGGAGACGCGCCGCTGCTGACGGCCCATGTGGCGCAATGCTTGGGCATGGCCTTTGCGCGTTATGTGGCGCAGAAGGCGGGCAAGCCGACGACGCAGATCACCATTGCGCTGGGACGGGACAGCCGCCTCAGCGGCCCGGCGCTGCTGCGC
>USCW01000326.1 GCA_900553315.1 uncultured Eubacteriales bacterium | reverse complement strand
GCGGGCGGCTATGCCGACGGCGATACGGCGGCGGAGCTGAAGTCGAAGGGCATGGAGGTCGCCGCTGTGCTGGCGGATAACGACGCGTATCACGCCCTGAAGGCCGTAGACGGCCTCATCGTGACCGGCCCCACGGGCACGAACGTGAACGACGTGGCGGTGGCGCTGCTGGGCTGAAAATATGGATAAAGTGAAAGCGAAGGAGACGGTTTTTGCGCTGTCTCCTTCGCTTTTTGTATGGGTAGAAACGTGCGTTTGTGAGAAAAAATATGACTGCTTTTTCACAAATGGCGAATCTGGTCTTTCCGTGTCCGATGCGCGGGAAAACCGCCGGCGAAAAGCGGCGCTTCGCCGGACGTATTTTGGAAAAAGTCTTTTCATTTCGTCGCCGTTGCTGTATAATAGTACAGTATTTGGAGGGATAGCCGTAAAGGGGTGCAAAGGCCATTTGCCCCCTTTCTGCGCGAATATGGAGGTGAGACGCGCCGTGGTGATCCATTTAGGCGCTGATAAGCCCGTCCGTGCGGAGGATATTCTTCTGATGATTGATCTGACCCGGGGCTGGGCGGAGGACACGGCGGATATGGTAGCGCGGATGCAGGAAAAGCATCTGGTGCGCACGCTGTCCCCCAAGCCTAAGACTCTGGTAATGTGCCGGGAGGGTGCGCGGACGATCTGCTGCCTGACCGGCGTGGGACTGCGAACGCTTTCCGCAAGGATGCGGGAGGATCGCGGCTTTTATCTGCGGCTGATGCAGAGCGAGACGGAACGAAGTGAGGTGCAGCATGTCGAACGAACTGGATCAGGAGATTGAGAAGGCAACGGAAGTCACCGGCAGCTACGGCGAGGAGCAGATTCAGGTGCTGGAGGGCTTAGAGGCCGTCCGCAAGCGCCCGGGTATGTATATCGGCTCCACCGACGCCCGGGGCCTTCATCATCTTGTGTATGAAATTGTGGATAACTCCATTGACGAGGCGCTGGCGGGCTACTGCAAGGAGATCGACATCACCCTGTACAAGGACGGCAGCGTATCGGTCAAGGACGACGGACGCGGCTTCCCCGTGGGCATCCATCCCAAGATGGGCCGTCCCGCAGTGGAGGTCTGTCTGACAGTGCTGCACGCGGGCGGCAAGTTTGGCGGCGGCGGCTACAAGGTCTCTGGCGGTCTGCACGGCGTGGGCGCGTCCGTGGTGAACGCGCTGAGCAAGCATCTGACCGTTACTGTGTATCAGGACGGCAAGGTGTATCAGCAGGAATACGCCCGGGGCAAGTATCTATATGACCTGAAGGTCATCGGCGAAACCGAACGCACCGGCACGACCATTCGGTTCTGGCCGGACGTGAAGAGCGCCGAGAACCCCGAGGGCATCTTCGACACGGGCGACTTCCAGTACGACGTGCTGAAGGGCCGTTTGCAGGAGATGGCCTTTCTGAACAAGGGGATTCGCATCGTGTTCCGGGACGAGCGCGGCGAGGAGCCTAAGGAGAAGGTCTTCTGCTACAACGGCGGCCTGCGGGAGTTCGTGCTGCATTTGAACCGCCATCGCAATCAGGAGGCGCTGCTGCCCGCCGAGCCCATTTATACCGAGGGCTTGAAGGACGGCATTCTGGTAGAGGTCGCCATGCAGTACACTGACAGCTATCAGGAGAATATTTACGCCTTCGCCAATAATATTCATACGCCCGACGGCGGCACCCATTTGATGGGCTTCAACACCGCGCTCACCCGCGCCATCAATGATTACGGACGCAAGTACAAGATCATGAAGGATAACGAGCAGAACCTCAAGGGCGAGGACGTGCGCGAGAGCCTGACCGCCGTGGTGTCCATCAAGATGGCCGATCCGCAGTTTGAGAGCCAGACCAAGTCCAAGCTGGGCAGCGCCGAGGTGCGGCCTATTGTGGACAGTCTGGTCAGCGAGGAGCTTTCCACCTATCTGGAGGAGAATCCGCCGGTGGCACGCGCTATTCTGGAGCGCTGCCTGAGCGCCCAGCGTGCCCGCGAGGCTGCCCGCAAGGCCCGCGAGATGACCCGCCGCAAGAACGTGCTCGATTCGTTCAGCATGCCCGGCAAGCTCGCCGACTGCCACGAGAAGAGCGCGGAGTACACCGAGATCTACATCGTCGAGGGAGACTCGGCGGGCGGCTCCGCCAAGG
>USCW01000325.1 GCA_900553315.1 uncultured Eubacteriales bacterium | reverse complement strand
CGGGAGGGAGCGCGAGGGAGGGGCTTCTCTTAGAGAAGCCGCCTCCCTCGCAATACCCCTTCCCCCGAATACTCGGAGGAATTTCATGATACTTACGTTGGATATTGGCAACTCGAATATCAAGACGGCGCTGTTCGAAGAGGGGGAGATGGCGCATTATTGGCGCATCTCTACGAGCCTGTCGAAAACGTCGGATGAATACGGCATTCTGCTGATGAACATGTTCGCGCACGAGGGCGTGAAGCCGGAAGAGGTCGAGGGCATCGTGATCTCCAGCGTGGTGCCGACCATCAACTTCACCATCGAGCATATGTGCCAGAACTATTTCCATATGCAGCCGATGATGGTTGCCCCCGGTATCAAGACGGGCATCAACATCAAGTATGAGAACCCTCGGGAGCTGGGCAGCGACCGTATTGCGAACGCGGTGGCGGCTTACGCCCAGTACGGCGGACCGTGCATCTTCATTGACTTCGGCACGGCAACCACCTTCGGCGTGGTGGACGAGAACGGCTCCTTCCTCGGCGGAAGCATTTTCCCCGGCATCAAGGTCGCTTCGGAGGCTCTCGTCTCCGGCACGGCCAAGCTGCCTCGCTTTGCCATTGAGAAGCCTGAAAGCGTCATTGGCCGTACAACGCTAACCAATTTGCAGTCCGGTATGTACTACGGCTACGTCGGCCTCGTGAAGCATATCGTCCAGAAAATGAAGCAGGAGCTGGGCCGACAGGACGCTATCGTCGTGGCGACCGGCGGCATGGCGCTGCTCATCAGCGAGGAGTCCAAGGTCATTGATAAGCTGGACGGTCTGCTGACGCTGAAGGGCTTGCGCATGATCTACGAACGGAATAAAGCGGAAGGAAGGATCGGCAAATGAAACAGATCGTTATTGGCTTTCTTGGCTGCGGCAACGTGGGCGGTGGCGTGTGGGAGCTGCTGCAGGGCTTCGCGCCGCAGATCGCCCACCGGGATCAGCTGAGCATTCGCGTGAAAAAGGTGCTGGTGCGGGACGTGCATAAGGCGCGAACGTGCTCTGTGCCGCAGGAGCTGCTGACCACGAATCCCGATGACGTGCTGTGCGATCCCGAGATCACGCTGGTGGCGGAGTTCATGGGCGGCGAACAGCCCGCCACGGACTACCTGCTGCGGGCGCTGGAAAACGGCAAAACTGTCGTGACCGCTAATAAGGTCGCTGTGGCGCTGAACTGGCATAAGCTGCAAGCAGCCGCCATGGCGCATCATGTGGGTCTGTATTACGAAGCCAGCGTGTGCGGCGCGATTCCCATCATCAATGCGCTGATGACGCCTCTTCAAGCTAATAATATCACCAAGCTGATGGGCATCATCAACGGTACAACGAACTACATTCTGAGCCGCATGTCGGTGCAGGGCGAGCCCTACGAGGCGGTGCTGGCGGACGCACAGCGGCTGGGGCTGGCCGAGCCTGACCCCTCCAGCGACGTGGAGGGCCTTGATGCGGCCTATAAGCTGTCCATTATGGCTTCGCTGGCGTTCCATGCCCGGGTGCCCTTCAACAAGGTTTACCGGGAGGGCATTACACACGTGACGGCCATGGACATTTCCTGCGGCAAGGAAATGGGCTATGTGCTGAAGCTGCTGGCTATTGCGAAGCGGGACGGGAACACGATTGAGGTGCGCGTGCATCCGACATTCCTGCCAGAGAAGCATCCGCTGGCCACGGTGGATGGTTCTTTCAATGCGGTGTATCTGTACGGTCATGCGTGCAAGGAAATGATGCTGCAAGGCCGGGGCGCAGGGGACATGCCCACGGCCAGCGCGGTAGTGGGGGACATTATTCACGCGGCGATGGTGGACGTGCATGTGTATCCCACGTTTGTGAACGAGGCGGAGCCGGTGAAGGAGCTGTCGTTCACGAACAACTGGACGACGAAGTATTACATTCGTGTTTCCGCGATTGACGCGCCGGGCGTGCTGTCGTCGGTGGCGGGCTGCTTTGCGAAGCAGAACGTGTCCATTGCCTCGATGATGCAAAAGGGTTCTGTCGAGGGTGGCCGCGTGCCCCTCGTTTTCATCACGCACGCTGCCCCCGAGCAAGCGATGCGCGCCGCCCTCTCAACCCTAGACCCTCAATTCTGCCGCCTAGAAAGCATGATAAGAGTAGAGGAGTAAGTGTGATTGCGAGGGAGGAGCCTTTTCTGA
>USCW01000324.1 GCA_900553315.1 uncultured Eubacteriales bacterium | reverse complement strand
GCCATGTAGTAGGCAAGGAGCTGAACGGGAATAACGGCGAGAAGCGGCGCAAGCTCGTCGGGCACGGATGGGAGCAGCCATAGCTCGTCCGCAACTGCCCGCGCCTTTTCGCAGAGGTCTTCGGCGCAGATCATCAAAATGTGCGCCCCACGGGATTTCACCTCACGAATGTTCGAAAGCACCTTGTCCGCTAACGCATGCTGGGTCAGCAGCGCACAAACCAGACTGCCTTCCTCGATCAGTGCAATCGTGCCATGCTTCAATTCCCCCGCCGCATACGCCTCGGAGAAAATATAGCTCACTTCCTTTAACTTCAGGGACGCTTCCATTGCCAGCGCCCAATCCAAACCACGGCCAATATAAAAGACATGCTTGCGGTCAAAGTGCCGGCTGGCAAACCGCTGGATCTCCCCCGCCAAGCGCAGAACCTCCTCCGCCTGTGCAGGCAACTCCGTCAGCGCCGTCAAGAGCTCCTGCGCCCGCTTTGGCTCCAGCGTGCCGCGCTTGAGCCCCAGATCAATCGCCAACAGCGCCATCATTTCAACCTGCGTGATATATGCCTTCGTGCTGGCCACGGCAATTTCCGGGCCCGCCCATGTGTATAGCGCGTCGCGCCCCGTTTCCCGCGCCATGGACGAGCCTACCACATTCGTCAGCGCCAGCGTCCGTGCGCCCAGCTTCCGCGCCTCACGAAGCGCCGCCAGCGTGTCCGCCGTCTCGCCGCTCTGGCTCACCGCCAGAAATAAGTCCTCCGCCCCCAGCATTGGATCACGATAGCGGAACTCCGAGGCCACCTCCGTCTCTGCGGGCAGACGCGCCAGCCGCTCAATCAAATATTTGCCGATCACGCCCGCATGGTAAGCCGTGCCGCAGGCTACAATGCTGACCTTGTGAAGTGCTCGCGCTTCCTCCGCCGTCACCGGAAATGCCTCCGGACGCAGCGTCATGGTCCGCGTATCCACATGCGCCGTCAGCGTCTTTTGCAGCGCCTCAGGTTCCTCGTGAATCTCCTTGATCATGAAATGAGGCCAGCCGCCCTTTTCCGCCGCCGCCACGTCCCAGTCCACATGGAAGGACGTGACAGGCCGCTCATGCCCCAGCGGGTCAAAAATGCGCAGACTGTCCCGATGGATTTCGGCGATCTCCTTATCCTCCAGCAGCGCCACCTCCCGCGTATGGCTCAGCAGCGCGGGAATATCGCTGGCAACAAAGTTCTCCCCTTGCCCCAATCCCAGCACCAGCGGACTGTCCTTGCGCGTGGCCCAGAGCGTATCCGATGCGCCGCGATGCAGCACGCACAGCGCCCAGCTTCCCTCCAGCATTCCCGCCGCCTCTCGAATGGCCTGACACATATCGCCGTGGTATAGATAATGCAGCAGGTGTGCGATGACCTCCGTATCCGTCTGGGAAACGAAGGTGCAGCCCTTTCCTTCCAAGAAGGTGCGCAGACGCTGATGATTTTCAATGATGCCGTTGTGAACGATCGCAATATCGCCCTTCACATCCGTATGCGGATGGGCGTTCAGGTCGCTGGGCTCGCCGTGGGTGGCCCAGCGGGTGTGCCCAATGCCCAGCGTGCCCGTCAAGGGATGCTCCGCCAGCCGCTGACGAAGGTTGTCCAAGCGCCCCTTTGCCTTGGTCACGCGAAGCTCTCCCGCCTCCATGATCGCCACGCCCGCGCTGTCATACCCGCGATATTCCAGGTGCGCCAAGCCGTTCAGCAGAACGTCCTGCGCATTTTCCGTACCGATGTAGCCAACGATGCCGCACATGCCGTAGAATTCCCCCTTAAAAATAATACATATTAAAACGTATTGCATTTTAGCACAAGTGTTTTGAAAATACAAGACCCTCCTGCTCATTTCCACAGGAGGGTCGGATCCACGGCCTTGCCCTTGCGCGTGACGCGCAGATGCAGGTGGGGCTCCATATCCTGCTCCGTCAGCGGCCCCTTGCCCGCAAAGCCGATGGTCTGCCCTGCGGACACCGGATCACCCGCCTGCAAGGCCGCCGTCAGCGTCATGCCCGCATACTGCGCCACGATTTCGTCCCCGTGCTGCACCGTCACCTGACACAGCATGGCCGAGTCCGTCTGCACCGCCAGCACCGTGCCGTCCGCCATGGCCAGCACCTTTTCCCCGGTCTCCGCCGCCAGATCGCACGCATCATGCAGCTGCCA
>USCW01000323.1 GCA_900553315.1 uncultured Eubacteriales bacterium | reverse complement strand
GGAGGCCACGTCCCGATAGCCGCCGAGGCGCTTGAGCACCGGCACGGCAAACACCTCGAAGCAGCACAGCGCCCCGAAGGGATTGCCCGACAGGCAGATCAGCAGCTTGCCCGCATACATGCCGCACAGCAGCGGACTGCCGGGCTTCATGGCAACGCGCCAGAAAAGGCGTTCCGCCCCCATCAGGGGCAGCACCTGATGAAAAATATCCTTCTTGCCCACGGATACACCGCCGGTGGTGAGGATCACGTCGGCTTTTGCCGCCGCGTCCTTCAGCAGCGCCGCCACCTGCGCAGGATCGTCCAGTGCTTCGCCAAGCTCCACCAGTTCTGCGCCCAGCTCCATCAGCCGAGCCGTCAGCGCTGTGCGATTGGAATCGTAAATTTTGCCAAAGGGCAGGGGTTGTCCCGGCTGCACCAGCTCATCCCCGGTACACAACAGCGCCACGCGCACCCGGCGATAGACCTTCACCCGCGTCACGCCAGCGCTGGCCAGCACCGCCAAGTGCGTCGCCGTCAGCTTCTCCCCCGCGTGTACCAAGACTGCGCCAATGGTCAAGTCCTCGCCCGCCCAGCAGATGTTCTTGCCATGACCCACGGGAGCGTACATTTCCGCCCAGTCCATGCCCTCATCAGTGTCCTCCTGCCGAATCACGCAGTCGCACTCCTTGGGCACGGGCGCACCCGTCATGACACGCACAGCCTCCCCCCGGGCAGGGTGAAACACCTCGCCGCAGCCCGCACAAGCCTCACCGATCACACGAAGCCGCGCGGGGTGCTCCCGGCTGGCCCCAGCGATGTCCTCGCTGTGCAGGGCGTAGCCATCCAGCGGCGAACGGTCGAAGGGCGGCACCGCCACGGGAGAGGTCACATCCTCCGCCGCCACGCGATGCAGCGCCTCCAGCAAGGGAAGCTCCTGCGTTTCCGTCGGCGTACCAGCATGCTCCAGCAGAATTTTCAGAGCGCTTTCAAGACTTTCCATGGCGCTTCCTCACTTTCCAAAGCCGCAGTTGGGCCAGACACAAACGGGGCAGTTCAGGCATAGACCGCCGTTGCCCAGCCCCGCCAGATAGTCGGCGGTAATGGGCTCGTCCGCCAGCAGATAGGGCAGACAAATGTCAAAGATCGTGCGCTTGGCGTACATGACGCATCCCGGCAGACCGCACACAGGGCGACCGTCAGGCATATAGGACACGAGGAACATCGCCCCCGGCAGCACCGGCGCACCATAGGAAACAATGTTTGCACCCGTGTTGCGGATAGCCAGCGGCGTGCGGTCGTCGGGGTCTACGGACATGCCGCCCGTGCAGACCACCATCTCCACGCCGTCCGCCAGCATTTTGTTAATGGCGGCGGTAATGCCCTTGTCATCGTCATCGCAAATTTCATGCGCGACCATTTCACAGCCGTAGGCCGTCAGCTTCTGCTCAATGACGGGGGTGAACTTGTCGGTAATACGACCATGGAAAACCTCGCTGCCCGTCGTTACTACGCCATACTTGCGGGGACGGAAGGGCTTTAACTGCAGCAGGGGCGTGTCCCCGGCGACCTCCTTGGCCTTCGCCATGGCTTCCTTCTCGATCACCAGCGGAATAATGCGGGTGCCGCAGAGCTTGTCGCCCTTCTTCACCGGCACGCCGGAGGAACGGGTGGCGATCATCATGCGGCCCAGACTGTTCACGGCCTTCAAGCGGGCCGTATCCGCAAGAAAAAGACCGTCGATCTCCGCGGTCAGCTCAATCTTGCCCTCCTTGGGCTCCGAGGGCTTCATATGCTCTCCCATGCAAATATCCCGCAGAATCTCCGCGGCTTCATTTTCATGAAGGATATTTTCGTTCTTTTCCCAGATATAGATATGCTCCTTGCCCACGCTGAGCAGCACGGGAATATCTTCTTCCGTAATGATATGCCCCTTGCGGAACACCGCGTCCTTGGTCACGCCAGGAATGATCTGGGTAATATCATGGCAAAGAACCTGCCCGACGGCCTCGGTGGTTTTCATCAGCTTCATCTGTCGTTCCCTGCTTTCGTCTGTTTCTGCCCTTGGTTTTTGAAGGATATCTATGCTATAATGTGGACAACCTTCCCATAGAAAAGGAGTGCTGTCCATGCATGTTCCCGCAATCTGTATCGCCGGATGGTCTGACTCCGGCAAAACGACGCTGATCGAGCGTCTCATTCCGCTGCTGACCGCTCGCGGACTGCGCGTG
>USCW01000322.1 GCA_900553315.1 uncultured Eubacteriales bacterium | reverse complement strand
CCGGATAAATTTGAGGTGCGGGCGCTGACGGCGAATCGGAATAAGGAGCGGCTGTTTGAGCAGGTGAGGAAGTTCCGGCCGCAAATGGCGGGACTGGTTACACCCATCCCGGAAAGCGAAATTCCCGCAGACTGCCGATTCTGCAAATGGGTCATGGGCAAGGACGCGCTTCGCGCTGCCGCCGCTGAGGTGGAGGCCGATATGGTGCTGGTCTCCGTCGTCGGCATCGCGGGGCTGCAAAGCGTCATGGACGCCATCGGCGCGGGGCGGCAGGTGCTGCTTGCCAATAAGGAGGCTCTCGTCACCGGCGGTCACCTCGTTACCGACGCAGCCCGCCGCGCAGGAAAGCCCCTGCTGCCCGTGGACAGCGAGCATAGCGCCATTTTTCAATGCTTGCAGGGCGTAGGGCCTAATAAGCCTGCTCGCCTTTTGCTGACGGCCTCCGGCGGGCCCTTCCGCACCTGGACAAAAGCGCAAATGGCTAACGCCACCCCCGCACAGGCGCTGAAGCATCCAAATTGGAGCATGGGCGCAAAGATCACCATCGACTCCGCCTCCATGTTTAATAAAGCGCTGGAAATCATGGAAGCCCGCTGGCTTTTCGATATGCCCGCGGAGAAGATTCAGGTGGTCGTGCATCCGCAGAGCATCGTCCACTCCGCCGTGGAGTTCGACGACGGCGCAGTCATTGCTCAAATGGGCACGCCGGATATGCGGCTTCCCATCCTCTATGCCATGAGCTATCCCGAGCGTCTGCCCACCGGAGGCGCACCGCTGGATCTGTTCGCCATTGGGAGCCTCACCTTTGAAAAGGGCGACCCGGAGCGCTTCCCCGCCCTGCGGCTGGCGGGCGAATGCCTTCGTGCCGGCGGTGCGGCCTGTACCGTGCTGAACGGCGCAAACGAGGCTGCCGTGGCTGCCTTCCTCAAGGAAGAGATTCCCTTCGGCGCGATTGCCGAGCTGGTGGAGGGTGCGCTGGAGGCGCTGCCGAACCTGCCCGCGAATACGCTGGAGGAAATTTTCGCGGCGGATCAGGCGGCGCGTCGGACGGTGGCGGTGCTGCTGCAACGGAAGAAAGGAGCGCTATGACGACGGTTTTATATGTGCTGATTGCGATTCTGCTGCTGGGTATTCTGGTAACGATACACGAGTGGGGCCACTTTATCGCCGCACGGATCACGGGCATTGACGTGATGGAGTTCTCCGTCGGCTTCGGCCCGAAGCTCTGCGGCTGGAAAAGCAAAAAGCATGACACGCAGTTTTCTATTCGCCTGATTCCCATGGGCGGCTATTGCGCCTTTTATGGAGAGGACGATGCAGAGGGCAAGATGGCTGTCGATCCCCGCAGCTACAGCCGACAAAGCGTGTGGAAGCGCATGTTCTCGGTGCTGATGGGTCCGGGTATGAACTTTGTGCTGGCCTTTGTGGTGCTGGTGCTGTATTTCTGGATCGGCGGCGCACAGGTGCCCACGGCAGCGTATCCGTACATTGCCAGCGTGGAGAAGGCTGGCCCTGCCGCAGAGGCGGGGTTGCAGGACGGCGACATTGTGACCAGCATCAACGGTGTGAATGTGCAGGACGGCACGACGGACACGCTGATGCAGATGATCGCGGCCTATCAGGAGGGGGACGCGCCCCTTGCGCTGGTGGTAAAGCGCGGCGAGGAAACCTTTGAGACGGAGGTCACGCCCTTTTACGACGCGTCGGCGAAGAAGTATCGCTTAGGCATCACGGTCAGCGCGACCTACGACACGGAATGGCAGCCGATGACCTTTGGGGATTCGGTGGTAAGCAGTTGGAACAACTGCGTGTACGCGGGCGGTGTGATCTTCAACGCGCTGAAGAACCTAGTGACGACGGGCGAGGGCTTTGACCAGACCAGCGGCCCGGTAGGCGTGATCTCTGAGGTATCAAAGGAGGTTCGGCAGGGCGGTTTTGAGCGGTTCATCAATCTGCTGGTCGTGATCTCCATCAATCTGGGCATGATGAATCTGCTTCCGATTCCCGGGCTGGACGGTTCCCGTTTCCTCTTCATGGTATTGGAGGCCATTCGCCGCAAGCCCGTTCCCCCCAAAAAGGAGGCCATGGTTCATCTTGCCGGTTACGTTCTCCTTTTCGGTCTCATGATCTTCTTCACCTTCAAAGATGTAATAAGGCTGTTTCAGTGAGGGGGGAGAACTCCGGGGGAGGCCGCTTCTCTAAGAGAAGCGCCTCCCCCGGACCCC
>USCW01000321.1 GCA_900553315.1 uncultured Eubacteriales bacterium | reverse complement strand
CCCGCACGGAGCGTCCCGCGCCCGTGAATCGCCGCCCCGCCCGTCCCGTAGAGGCCAAGCCCGCTCCCGACTATCGTCAGTTTGAGCAGCGCCGTCCTGCGCCCGCGCCTGTGGCGGTAGCCGCTCCTGCGGACTGCACGCCCAATGAGAATCTGCTTTCCGGACGCAACCCCATTCGTGAGGCGCTGAAGGCCGGACGTGATATTGAAAAGCTGCTGGTGCAGAAGGGCGATCTGTCCGGCTCCGCCCGTGAGATCGTGCAGATGGCCCGCGAGGCGCATATTCCGGTGCAGGAGGTTGAGAAGGCTCGTCTGGACGAGATCACCCCTCACCATCAGGGACTGCTGGCCTTTGCGAGTGCTTATCATTATTCCACTGTGGAAGACATGCTGGCGCTGGCAAGGGAACGCGGCGAGGATCCCTTCCTGATCCTGCTGGACGGTGTGACCGATCCGCACAACTTGGGTGCCGTGATCCGTACTGCGGAGTGCGTAGGCGCGCACGGTGTGATCGTGCCTGAGCGCCGCAGCGTGGGACTGACTCCCGCCGCAGTAAAGGCCAGCGCAGGTGCGGTCGAGCATGTGAAGGTAGCGCGTGTGGTCAACCTCACCCGCACGCTGGAAGAGCTGCAAAAGCAGAATATCTGGGCCTATGCCGTCACGATGGACGGCGAGGATTACAACGACGTGGACTTCTCCGGCGGTGTGGCGCTGGTCATCGGTGCGGAGGGCGAGGGCATCAGCCGTCTGACCCTTGAAAAGTGCGACCGCAAGGTGTCCCTGCCCATGAAGGGTGTGCTGGACTCCCTGAACGCCTCCGTGGCGGCAGGCGTAATGATGTACCGGGTACTCGCCTCCCGTGGGCATAAGGCATGAAGCCCCTGCTGGTGGTGGACGGCTACAACGTCATCGGCGCGTGGACAGAGGCCGAAAAGCAGGGCTGGCCTCTGGACGCGTGCCGGGACAAGCTGCTCCATCTCTTGCAGGATCTGAGCGGCTACACCGGCGAGAGGGTGGTGCTGGTCTTTGACGGCTATCAGTCCGACCGGAAGTTCCGCACTGAGGAGGTTCACGCCGGGGTAACGCTGGTGTTCACCAAGCATGGCGAAACGGCGGACAGCTACATTGAACGCTATGTGGCGCAGCTGCCGAAATATCAGGTGGTACGGGTAGCAACATCGGACGGCCTGGAGCAGAGTCAGATATTATCCACCGGCGCGACGCGGCTGACCGCCCGGGAGCTGCTTCGAGAGGCCCGCGAGACCCGCAGCCGCGGCTTTGCCCAGCACCGGGATCGTGCGTCTCTTCAGCGCAATCCGCTGATGGAGCGCTTAAGTCAGGAGCAATACGCCGCGTTAGAGAAGCTCCGCAGGAGCAAATAAGGCAGGAAACAAGCAATGGATGACCAAAACATGGACTTCACCGAGGAGGAGCTGGCTTCCATGCGCGAGTTGGAGGCTGCTCACAAGGCAGAGACGGAGGGCATGGAGGACGACGACGCGCTGCCCGAGCTGGATGAAAGCAGCGACGAGCATGTGTCGCTCTCCGAGGATTATGCCCACATGACCGATGAGGAGGTCGTTCACCTGTGTCAGCAGGGAGACAGTCTTGCTCAGGAATACGTCTTCAACAAGTACAAGAACTTCGTGCGCTCCAAGGCGCGAAGCTACTTCCTTATCGGCGCGGATCATGAGGACATTGTGCAAGAAGGCATGATCGGTCTATACAAGGCCATCCGGGACTACCGACCGGACAAGCTGAGCAGCTTCCGCGCCTTTGCGGAGCTGTGCATTACCCGGCAGATCATTACGGCCATCAAAACGGCCACGCGGCAGAAGCACATTCCGCTGAACAGCTATGTTTCGCTGAACAAACCCCTTTACGATGAGGAAAGCGACCGCACGCTGCTGGATGTGATTATTGAAGGCCGTGCCTCCAATCCGGAAGAGCTGATTATTGGTCAAGAGGACTTATCCTCCATTCACGCGAAGATCGACGAGGTGCTTTCCAGCCTAGAGCAAGAGGTTTTGCGCTCCTACCTTGACGGCAAGAGCTATCAGGAGATCGCCGACAACCTAGGTCGCCACGTCAAATCCATCGACAACGCTCTTCAGCGCGTCAAGCGCAAGCTGGAAAAATACCTAGAAGAAAGCGAACGAGAGGGAAAATGAAAAGGCATGCGAGGGAGGCGGCTTCTCTGAGAGAAGCCCCTCCCTCGCGCTCCCTCCCGAA
>USCW01000320.1 GCA_900553315.1 uncultured Eubacteriales bacterium | reverse complement strand
TCTGGGGGAGAGGCGCTTCTCTCAGAGAAGCGGCCTCTCCCCCAGAATCTCCGCCACACCTTCCCCTTCCGTTCCCCTTGTTCTCATGGTATAATCTGTTTGAGGAGGGATGCGGATGGATCGGTTTGTGTTGAAAGCGCCTTATCAGGCGAGCGGCGACCAGCCGGAGGCGATTGCGGCGCTGGCACGGGGATTTGAAGAGGGACTGCAAAGTCAGGTGCTGCTCGGCGTGACGGGCTCCGGCAAAACGTTTACCATGGCCTCGGTCATTGAAAAGGTGCAGAAGCCCACGCTGGTGATTGCGCATAATAAAACGCTGGCAGCTCAGCTGTGCAGCGAATTCCGTGCGTTCTTCCCGGACAGCCGCGTGGAATACTTCGTCTCCTATTACGACTATTACCAGCCGGAGGCCTATATCGCTTCCTCCGATACTTATATCGAAAAGGACGCCTCCATCAACGATGAAATCGACCGCCTCCGCCATAGTGCCACCGCTGCATTGCGTGAGCGCCGGGACGTGATTATCGTCGCATCCGTCAGCTGCATCTACTCCATGGGCGACCCCAGCGAGTACGAAGGCCAAATGATCTCCCTGCGCCCCGGCATGACCATCAGCCGGGACAAGCTGCTGCGCAGCCTCATCGACATCCAGTACGAGCGCAACGACATCGACTTCGACCGCGGCACCTTCCGCGTGCGCGGCGATACGGTCGAGATCATCCCTGCGGGCGAGCATGAGCACGCCCTGCGCATTGAGTTCTTCGGCGACGAAATCGACCGCATTTCCGAAATCGAAGTCACAACAGGCCACGTCCTCGCTACACTGGAGCACGCCGCCGTGTTCCCCGCCACCCACTATGCTACCGATCATAGCCATATGGAGGAAAATATTGCCGTCATTGAGCATGATCTGGCGGAACGCATTGCCCAATTCGAGAAAGAGGGCAAGCTGCTGGAGGCGCAGCGCATTGCTCAGCGGACGAATTACGACATTGAAATGATGCGGGAGATCGGCTACTGTCAGGGCATTGAAAATTACAGCCGCTACTTTGACGGCCGCAAGCCCGGCGATGCGCCGTATTCCCTGCTGGATTATTTCCCGAAGGATTTTATCTGCTTCATTGATGAAAGCCATGTCACCGTGCCGCAGATTCGCGCCATGTACAACGGCGACCGTGCCCGCAAGGACACGCTGGTGGAGTACGGCTTCCGTCTGCCCTCGGCCTACGACAACCGCCCCCTGCTGTTCAGCGAGTTTGAACAGCGCATTCATCAAACGGTCTATGTATCCGCCACGCCAGGACCTTACGAAA
The DNA here is from genome assembly GCA_900553315.1 of uncultured Eubacteriales bacterium. Lineage (GTDB taxonomy): Bacteria > Bacillota > Clostridia > Christensenellales > Aristaeellaceae > Egerieenecus. The sequence continues at coordinate 931 of USCW01000320.1, read as the reverse complement.
GCGCAAAAGCGGAGCAGGTGGTGGAGCAGATCATTCGCCCGACAGGCTTGCTTGACCCGAAGATCATTGTGCGCAAGGCCACGGGGCAGGTGGACGATCTGGTGGGTGAAATACGGCAGGTCACGGCGCGCAATGAGCGCGTGCTGGTCACGACGCTGACCAAGCGCATGGCGGAAAGCCTGACGGACTACCTAAAGGAAATGGAGATTCGCGTGCGGTATCTGCACAGCGACATTCAGACCATGGAGCGGATGGAGCTGATCCGCGATCTGCGCTTAGGCGAATATGACGTTCTGGTGGGTATCAACCTGCTGCGCGAGGGCCTGGATCTTCCGGAGGTCGCGCTGGTAGCGATTCTCGACGCGGACAAGGAAGGCTTTCTGCGCAGCGAGACAAGCATGATTCAAACGATTGGACGTGCGGCGCGCAATGCGGACGGTCGGGTGATTATGTACGGCGACGTGATGACGGAGAGCATGATGAAGGCTATCAGCGAGACGAACCGCCGCCGCGCGATTCAGGAGGCCTACAACAAGGAGCATGGCATTACGCCCGAGACGGTACGCAATGCAGTACGCGAGGTTTTGGAGATCACAAAGAAGGTAGAAGCCTCCGCGCCCGCAGCGCTGAACGAGGATGAACGCGCCGCTCTGATGCGTCAAATCGAGGATCAGATGCTGGCCGCCGCCAAGAACCTCGAATTTGAGGAAGCCGCCAAGCTCCGCGACCGCCTCTTAGAGCTCCGCGGCGAAAAGCCCCCCGTCAACGACGTTCAGCAAAGACGAAAACGCGGAAAACGGAGATAAGGGGGTATGCGAGGGAGAGGGCTTCTCTGATAGAGAAGCCCTCTCCCTCCCGAAGAGATTTACGGTAGGAAGATTCTGGGGGAGAGGCCGCTTCTCTGAGAGAAGCGCCTCTCCCCCAGACCCCC
>USCW01000319.1 GCA_900553315.1 uncultured Eubacteriales bacterium | reverse complement strand
AGAGGGGGTCTGGGGGAGAGGCGCTTCTCTCTGAGAAGCGGCCTCTCCCCCAGAAGCTCCCCATACCCCTCACGCTAACGCTCTTTCGTATTCGGGGAGGGAGTAGAGGATGGCCTTGGCCATGAGCTCTTGACCCTGCTCGGTGGGGTGAATGCCGTCTTGACAGATGAGATGAGGGAAATCGCGCTGCTCGAGGAAAACCTCGCGGATGTCCGCAAGGGGGCATTGTTCTTGTACGGCTACGTCGCGTACCGCCTGCGCATAACGCTCCTGCCAGCGGTAAATGTGCTCCACATCCCCCAGATATTGCAGCACACGCGCAGGGTCAACCTTGCGCGTCACCCACGCAAAGTACCGCTGCGCGTGGAGCGGCGGCGGCGTTACCAGCATCGGGCGCAGTTGACGCGCACGCGCCGTGCGAATGAACGTCACCAGCATCTCGCGGAACGCCGCCAGCGAAAGCTTCCCATCGTGAAAACGCTCCGGTTCCGCCGCTACCTGTTCCCAGTCCAGATCGCAGTCGTTGCCGCCAAATTCGATCACCGCAACGCTGCCGGGCTGTGTCTCCGTCTGACAGAAATCCTCAAACCCGTCCAAAACCGTCGCGCCCATCTGCGCATGGTTGTCCAGATTCAGCCCCGCTGCGCTTAATTCCTTGCTGCATCGATGCTGCGCCAAGCAGTACCGCTTCCGCTCGGGATTGTAAATCACGCCCTTGCCAATGGAATCGCCCCAAAGATAAATCATATCGTGCATAACAGGACATCTCCTTGCTATTTGACCTAGTTCATGATACTAGATTATCACATTTTAAAAACAAATTCAATGGCTTTTTGAAATGATTTGAAAAATCTTGCGTCCTATGTTATGCTACATGCAGCAAGGATACAGGAGGCCAACCATGGACGAGCAGCTTTTTCAGCAGAAGCTCCGCAGCACCCTCCTCCCCGCGTGGGAGCAGCTGCCGGACTTCGGATTGTATATGGATCAGGTGATGACCTATGCGGAGAAATGCTTCGCAGGGGTGGCGGAGGCGGAACAGAAATTGATGACCCCCGCTATGATGAATAATTACGTGAAAGGCGGGCTGGTGGATCGTCCCGTGGGCAAGAAATACAGTCGGGACAGCCTTGCACAGCTGCTGATGCTGTGTCTGCTGAAATCCACCACGTCCATGGATACGCTGAAAACGCTGCTGCACCCGGCGGACAGCACCACACAGGAGCTGTATGCGTCCTTCCGTCAGGCACAGGAGAAGATCGCGGCTTCCTTTACTGCGCCGCCGGATCCTATTGCCTGTGCGCTGGAATCCAGCAGCTATCAATATGTCTGCAAGCTCCTGCTTCAGGAGCGCAAGGCGGACGGAAAGGAAGAGTAACATGGTCAGCGTGATTATTCCGACGTACAATCGGGCGCATGTGCTGCCCCGCGCCATTGAGAGCGTGCTGAAGCAGACATATACCGAGCTGGAGCTGATCGTGGTGGACGACGCGTCCACGGATGATACGGCGGCGGTGATGACGGCGATTACCGATCCGCGGGTTCGCTATGTGCGCAAGGAGCATGGCGGAGCGGCGGCGGCACGGAATCGCGGCATTGCGGAGGCGAAGGGGGAGTTCATCGCCTTTCAGGACAGCGACGACGTGTGGTATTCGGACAAGCTGGAAAAGCAGCTGGCCTATCTGCAAGCGGAGCGGGCGGACGCGGTATTCTGCGCGTTTCATCGGTGCGAGGAGGGCGGCGACGTTTGGCAGACCTTTCCGCACGAGGAGATTCATGGCGGCGTGATCCGCTATGAGGAGCTGCTGTTTGAGAATCTTGTCAGCACGCAGACGCTGCTGGCGAAGCGGGAGGTATTGCAGCAGGAGCGCTTCAATGAGCGCTATCCGGCGCTGGAGGACTGGGAGCTGGCGCTGCGCATAGCGAAGGCCTTCAAGCTGGCCTACCTGAAGGAGCCTTTGGTGGACGTTTTTGTGCAGCGGGACAGTCTATCCAATCACATGGATCGCATTTATGCGGCGCACCGACTCTTATTCCGTCAGCATCGCCGGGCGATCATTCGAGACGACCGAGTTTCCCAGCAATGGATGCACAGCTTTCGCTGGTGCGGACACGCCTGCGGCAAGCGCGTAGTTGGCGCGTGTCTTCGTCTCATGTCCCTCCGCCGCCCCCCACGCCAAAACTACTTTTACCTCCGCGAGGCCCACGCCGAGTGGAAGGGGATTGAGACATATTGAAAAAATTGCGAGGGAGGGGACTTTTCTGCAGAAAAGTCCCCTCCCTCGCGCTCCCTCAT
>USCW01000318.1 GCA_900553315.1 uncultured Eubacteriales bacterium | reverse complement strand
TGCTGCGGCAGGCGCAGGAGAGCCGGGATCAGTTGGCCGCCAGCCATCAGGCTCGCCAGCGCGAATTGAACGACTGCGATATGGAGCTGAACCGTCTGCGTCAGGGCACGCAGGAAAAGATGGGGCAGATGCAATCCGCCATGAGCCGGTTGAAGCTGATGGAGGAAATGCAGCGAGAGATGGAGGGCTTCAACCAATCCGTCAAGCGGGCCATGTCTTTTGCGCATCAGCAGGACATGACCGGCGTGCGGGGCGTGTTGGCGCAGTTGCTCACCGTGCCTCAGAAATATGAAACCGCCATCGACATGGCGCTGGGGGCGGCGCAGCAGAACATCGTCACCGAGGATGAAAACACCGCGAAAACGCTGATTGAATATCTGCGCCAGAACCGCCTTGGCCGTGCGACCTTTCTGCCCATGACCACCGTGCGCTCCAAGGTGCTGAACGACCGGGAGCGGCAAGCCCTTCGGCTCCCCGGCTGTCTGGGCGTGGCCAGCGATCTGGTGCAATGCGACCCGGCTTATCGGGGCATCATCGAGAATCTGCTGGGCCGCACGGTGATCGCTACCGATCTGAACGCGGGTATTCCCATCATGCGGGCGGGCAATCACTCCTTCCGATTAGTAACGCTGCAGGGCGACGTGATGCACTCCGGCGGCTCCATGACCGGCGGTTCCGTGCAGTCGAAGATGACCAATCTGCTGGGACGGGAGCGCGAGATCAAGGAGCTTTCCGCGTCCATCGAGCAGGAGAAGGCGAATCTCGCCCGGATGCGGGAGACGCTGAATGACCGCCAGCAAGCCAAGGACAGTCTGAAGCAGCAGGTTTCCGAGGCCATGGAGAAGGTGCATCAGGAGGAGATTGCCGTGGCCCGCGAGACTCAGCGTCTCGAAAGTGCGCAGGGCGAGCTGCGGGAACAGCAGGAGCGGATCAATGCCGCGCATCAGGCGGAGGAGCAGCTTCGGGAGGCCATCGCCCAGTTGGACGCACAGCTTTTGGCCTTGGAGCAGGAAAGCACGGAGGATTCCTACGACCCCGACGCCATGCAGGAGGAAACGCGGCGCTTGCAGGGCGTTTTGACACAGGCGCGCGAGGCTTCCGCGGCCCAGCGGGATCAGGTCATGACCCTGACGCTGCACCTTTCCGACTTGCAGCATGAGCTGGACAGTATGCAGCGGGATCAGCATCGGGTATCGCAGGAAATGGAGCAGCTTCGGCACGATCTGACCCGGCGTGCGGGGCAGATCAGCGGTCTGACAGAGTTGACGGCGCAGGACACGGCGCAGGAGGCTGTGCTGCAAGAACAACTGGCACAGCGGGAGCAGGAGCAGACCGAGCAGGAATCGCGGGTGCATCAGCAGGAGGAGGGCCGCACGCAGGCACAGGCGGTGCTCAAGCAGCTGATGGCGGACATGGAGGCGCTGCACAGTCAATACAGCGCGGACGGCGATAAGCAGCACCGGACGGAGCTGGCGCGTTCCCGTGTGGAAAACGACCTGAAGGTACTTCAGGATCGCATTTGGAACACATGGGAGGTCACGTATGCCGGAGCGGAGGCCGAGCGGATCACGGAGGGCTTTGACGCGACGGCGGCGGACACGCGTGCGGCGGAGCTGCAAACCCGAATTCGCGCCATGGGCAGCGTGAACGTGAACGCGGTTGAGGAATATGCGAACACGAAGGCACGCTACGACGATCTTTCGGCCCAGCGCGAGGATTTACAGAAGGCGGAGAAGGATTTACGGGAGCTGATTGCGCGGCTCCTGACGCAGATGGAGAGCACCTTTGTGGAGAACTTCACGAAGATGCAGGGGTATTTTGCGGAGACGTTTGTGCGGTTGTTCGGCGGCGGTCACGCGGAGCTGCGGTTAGCGGATCCGTCCGATCCCCTGAACTGCGGCATTGAGGTGATCGCGCAGCCCCCGGGAAAGAAGCTGCAATTACTGTCCCTGCTCTCCGGCGGCGAGCGTGCGCTGACGGCCATTGCGATTCTGTTCGCCATGCTGAAATTGAAGCCCACGCCCTTCTGCATTCTGGACGAGATCGAGGCCGCGTTGGACGAAGCGAACATCGGTTACTTTGCCGACTATCTTGTCGAGTACAGCAAGGGCACCCAGTTCGTTGTCGTCACCCACCGCAAAGGCACCATGGAGCGCTGCGACTCCCTCTACGGCGTAGCCATGGAAGAGCAAGGCGTCAGCAAAATGGTATCTGTGAGTTTGCAGGATTACGCGTGATTGCGAGGGAGGGGACTTTTCTGGGGGAGAGGCCGCTTCTCTGAGAGAAGCGCCTCTCCCCCAGACCCCCTCT
>USCW01000317.1 GCA_900553315.1 uncultured Eubacteriales bacterium | reverse complement strand
GGCCTGTGTAGGGCGCGGGACAGGGCGTGGGCGGACACGGGCGGGGACAGCAGCCGCACCCGGTGACCTGCGGCACGGGAATGAATCCGTTGTTCACATCATAAGAAGCATTGCAGCGCATAAGCTTCTCCTCACTTTGCCGTTCAAATTTCGCGGGAAGGGGAAGCCGCCCATGGAGCGAGCTTCCTCTGCATCCTATGCGCCGAAGCAAGGAAGCGTTCGGCTTGAATTTCCACAGACTTTTCAACGAACTGTGGATAACCTGTGCAAAGTGTGTAGAACCTGCGTCGCGTTCGCACCAAAGTTATCCCCAATTTTGGAGAAAATGTGGATAACCTTGTGGAAAACAGCGTGAACAAGCTTTGGGGAGAAGCGGAGCAGTCCTAGGCAGGACAAGGCTTTTCGGAAGTTTTACACTTTTTCACAACTGGTGAAAAAATACCGTGCCGTATTCCACAGGGGAACAGCTGAACGTTCGTATTCTGTATGAAAAAATCCGGCGGGAATTCCGAAGAATCTCCGCCGGATTTTTAAGAAATATTCGGTTTTACTCCGCCGCGTTGAAGGTCTTAATGCCGGAGTCCGTGGAAACGAAGGCGAAAGCGTTCGTGGTGGCGGGCTTCACGCCATCCGCTTCCCACTTGGTGGTCAGCTCCTCGTCAATGGGGAACAGCATTTCCATGGACTGACCTGCGGGCAGACCCGTGTTGGAGGCGTAATTGCTGGCGGCGTAGAGCAGCTTGCCCTCCGCGTCATACAGGCCGAAGACCATGTTGCACTCATAGAGGGTGGCTTCGGTGGTGTTGGTGACGGTCACGCGCACAGCGGCAGTCTCGCTGTCCCAGGTGGAGACAGCCACGCCGTATTCCGCCGCAGCTTCCAGACGCACGGGAGCCTCGTCCTTGGTGGACTTGCCGGTAACGACCAGAGAGTAGTCCGCGATGTCGTCGAGGGTGGAAGCGTCGCTGGGGTAGGTGTAATCAGTGATGTAGCCCTTTTCGCCGGGGGCGAGGATCTCGGGATACATGCGGTAGATGGTCTCGTTATTCGTGGGGTCGCCGTCGGCGTTCAGGATCTCCAGCAGACCGTCGTTGAACGCGATGTTCTTGTCGCCGGTGTTTTCCACCTCGGCGAAGATGTAGCTCTTGAGGCTGTAGCCCTCTGCGGCCACATAGGTCTCCTGATTCACGGTGAGCTTGCCCGCCGCCATGGCAGAGGTCGCGCTGAGCGCCAGCGCAAGAGTCAGCAGCAGCGCTGTCCATTTCTTCATCAATAAAGAACCGCCTTTCTGTCATTATTGGGATTGAGGTAAGAATAGCACAAAGAGCCGGAAAGAGCAAGTGAAACCTACAGGCATATATTTTTTGCGCCATGTTTCTTTCTGGGAAACGCCGTGTTATAATGAGGAAAAAGAAAGAATGCAGGAGGTTTTCCTGACCATGATGTATGAACGGATTCTAATCCCCTCCTCCGATGGGTACGAGCTGCCGCTGGACGTGTATTGTCCGCATGTCAGCGTGGAGATCGACCCGGACATTCAGCGGCCTGCGGTGGTCATTTGTCCCGGCGGCGGCTATGCGTGGCTTTCCGAGCGGGAGGGCGAGCCGATTGCGCTGGCGTTCACGGCGCTGGGCTTCAATGCCTTTGTGGTATGGTACCGCGTTGCGCCGAACCGCTATCCCCGTCCCCAGCAGGATGTCGCGTTGGCGGTGGCGTGGGTACGCGCTCACGCGGCAGAGACGCACACGGACCCGAACCGCATTGCGGTCATGGGCTTTTCTGCGGGCGGGCATTGCGCGGGCAGTCTGGGCGTGTGGTGGCCGAAGGCGGAGCTGTGGGCTGAGATGGGCCTGACGCCCGAGCAGGTGAAGCCCAACGCCATGGTGCTGTGCTATCCGGTCATCAGCGGCGGCCCCAAGGCGCACCGCGGTTCCTTTGAGTGCCTGACCGGCAGCAAGGACATGTCTTTGCACACGCAGTATTCGCTGGATACGTCCGTGACGGAGCAGACCCCGCCCACCTTCCTGTGGCACACGTGGACGGACACCTGTGTGCCCGTGGAGAACACGCTCCTGATGGCGGCTGCTCTTCGTGCGCACAACGTGCCCGCCGCCGTTCACATTTTCCCGCAGGGCGAGCACGGCGCGAGCCTTGCCTCCCCCATCACCTCCGGCGTCAAGTCCCCCTCCCTCAATCTCCCCGACTGCGCCGCATGGCCCCAAATGGCCGCAGAGTTTTTGGAAAAGGTCATGTGAGGTACGCCGGGGGAGGCCGCTTCTCTAAAGAGAAGCGCCTCCCCCGGGCCCCCTCCCGAAGAGAC
>USCW01000316.1 GCA_900553315.1 uncultured Eubacteriales bacterium | reverse complement strand
GGGGGAGCTGATCGGGAAGCTCGGCGCCGTAGAGAAAGTCGCCCGCAACGGGACAGCCAATGGCCGAAAGGTGTACGCGGATCTGATGCGTGCGGCCTGTTTCCAGACGCAGACGTACCAGCGCACGTCCGTTGGAACGCTCCAAGACCCAATAGCGCGTCACCGCAGGCTTGCCGTCAAAGGCAATGCAGCGCCGTACCGTCGCGCCCTCCGCCTTGCCAATGGGCAGATCAATGATCCCGCTGTCCTGCGGCGGAGCACCCTCCGTCACGGCTAGGTACTCCCGCACCATGTCTGCCGTGTGCAGCTGCTTTTGTAAGAGCTGCTGCGCGTGCGGATTCCGTGCCACCAGCATCAGGCCGCTGGTGCCCTTGTCCAAGCGATTCACCGGACGGTATACATAATCCGCCGGATTACCTTCCCATGCACATAGCGCGTTCTCCAGCGTGTTGTCTCCCTGACGCTGGCTGGACTGGCTCGCTAACGGCGCCGGCTTGTCCACCACCAGCAGATCATCGTCCACATAAGGAATTGTCAGCGGAATATCCCATGGCTCGGGATGATAGCAGGGCGCCGCCTCCGAAGGCACCAGCGTCACCGTCTGCCCTGCATGGACAACATCCTTGGCATGGACGGGCTGACCGTCCACCAGCAGCTGACCGTTCCAACGCGCCGACTTGAATTGCGAAGAGCTGACCTGCAGCGTGTCGCGGATAATGCGCGTCAAGCGCCAGACGTCCTCCTCGGGAAGCACCAGATGCGATAGCTCGGGCATGAAATTCCTCCTTTTGCAACGCTTCTATGATAACGGATGCGCTGCTGCTTTGCAATGGAAATTTGCCGCAGATGTATTTTTTGCATCCGGACGTTGACAGCGGCCCGCAGCTGTGGTATAGTACCGATTGCTTTGAATTTCAAAGCAATTTTCTTTGGCCATTTACTTTGAATTTCAAAATAGTTTTCCGAAAGGAGTTCCCTATGCCTGACTACCGCGCAAGCATCAACCATATGCTGGTGCATTTGTTCAACGACATTCTGCGCATTGAGGAAACCGCCCTGCGAGACAGCGGCATAAGCGAGTTGAGTATGCGCGAGATCCATCTTTTACAGGCTGTGATGGAAGCCGGCGACCAGAACACCATGACTGCTGTGGCTGCACGGCTGCATGTGACGGTGGGTTCGCTGACTGTTGCGGTGAACACGCTGGTGCGCAAGGGCTATCTGACGCGCAGTCGTTCCGCGGAGGACAAGCGCCGTATCCATCTGCTTTTAACGTCCAAGGCGGATGAGGTGAATCGTCTGCATGAGGAATTCCACCGCCAAATGACCGATGCGGTTATGCAGGCCATCCCGCCGGAGCAGCTTGATTTGCTCTGTACCACGCTGGACAACGTGACCCACTATTTTCAAGAACAAGAGAGGAAGCGCAACACATGATTCGCATTATTACCGACAGCATGTCTGACTTGACCCAGCAGGAAGCCGCAGCGCAGGATTTTCGCATTTTGCCCCTGACGGTGCGCTTCGGCAGCGAGGAGTTTCTTGATGGAGTGTCGCTGGATCACGAGAGCTTTTACAAGCGCTTGGAAACGGTGAAGGAGCTTCCCCAGACCAGCCAGGTCACGCCCGAGGCCTTCGCCAAGGCGTTTGATGCAGAGCTTCTTGATCCGGAGAACGAGGTGCTGTGCATTACGGGCTCTTCGAAGCTGAGCGGCACCTGTCAGTCCGCGATGATCGCACGGAATGCTTCCGCGTCGCCCGAACGTATTTATATTGTGGACAGCGAAAGCGTTTCTATGGGGGAGGCGCTGCTGGTGCGTTTGGCGCTGGTACACCGTGCCGCTGCAAAGAATGCGGCAGCGCTTGCAGAGGTCATGCGCGGATACATTCGCCGTGCGCATGTGATCGGCAAGGCGGACACGCTGAAGTATCTGGTCATGGGCGGGCGGTTAAGCGTATTAGGCGGTGCGGTCGGTTCGGCACTGCATATCAAGCCTTTGCTGCGGCTCACGGATGGCAAGCTGGTTCAAGCGGGCATTTGCCGTGGAAGCCACCGTGCGCTGGATTGGTTCGTGAAGCAGCTGGAGGAGCATCGTCCCGACCCGGCCATTCCCATGATTCTTGCTCATGCGCACGCGCCCGAAGCCGCTGCTGCGCTCCAAGCTCATCTCACCTCCAGTCTCTCCAACCTTCCACCCATCATGCTGCTGGAAATCGGCACCGTAGTAGGCACCCACGGCGGCCCCGGCATCGTTGGTCTATCATGGATCGAGTGAGAGGGAGACGGAGATTCTGGGGGGAGAGGCCGCTTCTCAGAGAGAAGCGCCTCTCCCCCCAGAC
>USCW01000315.1 GCA_900553315.1 uncultured Eubacteriales bacterium | reverse complement strand
GACTTTTCTATCAGAAAAGTCCCCTCCCTCGCAGCCTTTCACTCCCCAAATAACCGCTTTTTTCTTGCGATCATTTCGTCTACGCGGGAGATGTAGTTTTCGATGTTGCTGACGTTGGGCTCGCGCTCTATGCGGCCCTGCTGAGGGAAGATGCGCTTCGATATGCCACCCGCACCCAGCGCGAGAATGTGCGTCGTCTCTTCCATAATGTCCACATTGTATTGACAGGCGTGCCCCGGCAGCGCGTAGCTGACGTTCTCCTGATTGCCCGCCATGTTCTTTTGGCGGTAAAGATAGTAGGGCTTCAAGCCCATCTCCTCCGCCGTGCGGTGCCCCATCCGTACCATCTCTGCGGCAAGCTCTGCGGGCGGCAGCGGCGCATTCTCCAAGTGCAGCCGACTGGAACGCTTGATGGCCAGCGTGTGTACCGTCAGGCTCTCCGGACGCAGCTCCTTCGCCCCCGCCATCGTCCGGGCAAAATCATCCAAATCCTCCCCCGGAAGCCCCGCGATCACGTCCATGTTCACATGGTGAAAGCCTACCTGCCGTGCCATGGCATACGCATCGTAGACCTGCCGCACCGTGTGCCGGCGGCCGATCACTTCAAGTGTCTTGTCGTTCATCGTCTGCGGGTTAATGCTGATGCGGCGAATCCCCGCGTCCCGCAGAATTTCCAGCTTTTCCAGCGTCAGCGTGTCCGGACGACCCGCTTCCACCGTGTATTCCATCGCCCCGGGAAACAGCTTCAGCGCCATGTGAACCATGCGCCGCAGCTGATCGGGATTCAGCGCCGTGGGCGTTCCGCCGCCAACATACAGCGCCCGAAGCTTCTTTCCGCTGGCGGATAACAGCTCCGCCCCCGCCGCCATCTCACGGAACAGCGCCGCCAAATAAGGCTCCACCAGCTTGCCCTTGCCCAACTCGCCGCTGAGGAACGTGCAGTACGCACACCGCGTCGTGCAGAAGGGAATGCCGATGTACACATCCACCGCACCGTCATCCGGAGCAGGCAGCGTGGACTGCACCGCTACCGTGTCATGCAGCAGACGCAGCTTTTCCTCGGACACGTCGAACTCCTGCCCCACCTGCACACAAGCTTCGTCCAGCGTGCGTCCGTGCTCCATGGCCTCGTAGACCAGTCGGGTGGGGCGAATGCCGGTCAGACTCCCCCACGGGGGCGTGACGCCTGTCACATCCTTGCAGAGATCGTAGAGCGTCTGCTTGCACAGACGCTTCAGGACGCGCTTTTCCTCCAACAGCGTCGTGCGCTCATCCGCCGCCACAGGCACAGGCACGTCCCGATGCCGCTGACGCTCACCCAGCGCGAAATCACAATGATACGCGCCATCCGCCTCCCACGCCCGCCAATGAAAATGGGGCTGATGCTCCTCCTCCCACAGCTCCGCCGGAAGCGCAAAAAGCCGCGTCACGTCCCGCAGCTCCGAAGCCACGGTGCGCAGAAGATACTCCGTTTGATGCTCTTGTTCCATATTCGTTCATCCTTTGCGTTGTGGTCAATGCCCCGGATAAATGGTGCATTCCCGAGCCAGCGGCGCCAGCCGTGCCAGCGACCGCCGCATGTCCGCCTCGCTGCCGCCGGGGAAGTCCGTGCGTCCGCAGCCCAGATGAAACAGCGTGTCGCCGGTAAACAGCACATCCCCCGCACGGTAGCAGACGCTGCCCGGAGTATGTCCCGGCGTGTGCAGCACGGTGAGGGTGATCCCTGCCGCCTGCACCAAGTCTCCTTCTTGCAGCAGGTGATTTGCGGGCGGCGCAGTAATGGTCTGACCGATCATGCGACACAGATTCAGCTTCGGATCGGTCAGCATGGGTGCGTCCAGCGCGTGAATATATAAGGGCGTGTCCGCGTCCATCAACGCGCTTACTGCGCCAATGTGGTCGAAGTGCCCGTGGGTGAGCAGGATAGCCGCGAGACGCTTCTTTTGCAGAACTGCACGGATGCGTTCCGGCTCCGCGCCGGGGTCAATGACGATACAATCGTCGCGGTCTGGAAGGGAGACCAGATAGCATTGCGTGGCCAGCTGACCTACGGGGATGGTGAGAATGTCGAGGGCAGGCATGGTGCTGACACTCCTTTGAGGGTTGATTCGATACGGTGTTTATGCTACCACGGCGGGGGCGTTTATGCAAGCGGGGAGTGGAAAGGAATCGGATAGGCGGGGGGAGGCGGCACACGGGCGAGGGGCAGGATGCGGCGCGGTCAGCACGGCGTTGAGCTTGTCAAGGGTGAGAGGCGGCACACGGACAGGTGGCAGAATGCGGCTTGAGGGAATTTCGTGCGTCTGCGGACGCACGAGTTCCTTTCCCGCAGGGGAAAGGAACCAAAG
>USCW01000314.1 GCA_900553315.1 uncultured Eubacteriales bacterium | reverse complement strand
TCGGGAGGGAGCGCGAGGGAGGGGACTTTTCTACAGAAAAGTCCCCTCCCTCGCATTATTTATTCAGTTCTTCGTCCATGAGCTGCTGGAGCTTGGCGGGGTTTGCTTTGCCGGAGGAGAGGGACATTGCGGCGCCCATCAGCGCCTTGGAGAGCGCTTGCTTGCCGGCACGGTAGCCTGCAACGAGATCGGGGTGGGCCGCAATGGCTTCGCGGGCGTAGGCACGAAGCGCCGCCTCGTCGTTCAGCTGCTTCAGGCCGTTTGCCTCGACCCATGCGTCGGGATCCTGATCCTGTTCCCAGAGGGCGGCAATCACGCGTTTCGCTACACCGCTGCTGATAACGCCTTCCTCGACCATGTCCGCCAAACGCCCCATGTGCGCCGGACTGATCGGAATCGCCGCGCTTTCCGGCGGCAGCAAACGGAAAATTTCCGTAATCATCAGATTGCCTAATACCTTTGGCGCACGGCTGTTAGCACAGGCCGCCTCAAAATATTCGGCCAAGGCCTTGTCGCTTACCAACTGTTCCGCCGCATACGCCGTCAAGCCAAAGTCCGCCATGTACTTCGCCTTGCGATCGTCGGGCAGCACCGGCAGCTCCGATTTCCATGCGCTGATCGTCTCTTCGGAGGTCACAATGGGCGCAAGGTCGGGGTCGGGGAAATAGCGGTAATCGTTGGCGTTTTCCTTGCGGCGCATGGAGCTGGTCTTGCCCGTTGTCTGGTCGAAGCGTCGGGTCTCCTGCACAATGGCCTCGCCCTTCTCCACCGCTTCTACCTGACGGCGGTATTCCTCTTCAATGGCCTTCTGTACGGACTGGAAGGAGTTCAGGTTCTTCATTTCCGTGCGCGTGCCGAAGGGCTCGCTGGGCTTGTGAATGGAGAGATTCACGTCACAGCGCAGGGAGCCTTCGTTCATCTTGCAGTCGCTCACGCCTGTGTAGGCGATCACCGCACGAAGCTTTTGCAGATAGGCCACCGCCTCCTGCGGCGTGCGGATGTCTGGCTCGGAGACGATCTCGATCAGCGGCACGCCGCAGCGGTTGCAGTCGATCAGCGTGCCGTGCTCGGCATCGTGTACCAGCTTGCCTGCGTCCTCTTCAATGTGAATGCGGGTAATGCCGATACGCTTTTCCCCGTCAGGAGTCTCGATCGTCAAGTGACCGCCCACGCATAGAGGCAGGTCATATTGGCTGATCTGGTACGCCTTGGGCAGATCGGGATAGAAGTAGTTCTTCCGATCCTGTTTGGAATAGTGCGTGATCTCGCAGCCCGTGGCCAATCCAGCCAGGACGGCGTAATGCACCACCTGCTGATTCAGTACCGGCAGCGTGCCGGGAAAGCCCATGCACACCGGACAGCATTGAGTATTTGGGGCGGCGCCGAAATCCGTTTTGCAGGAACAGAAAATCTTTGTTTTCGTTTTCAACTCTACGTGCACTTCCAGACCGATGACCATTTCATAGCCATGAAGGGGCTTCCAAACAGCAGCCATGTTACTCCGCCTCCTTTTCCGTGCAGCTTACGGCCTTTTCCAGCGCCGCACCAATGCGATACAGCATCGGCTCGGAGAAGGTCGGCCCCATCAGCTGCACGCCCACCGGCAGTCCGCGGCTGTCCGTGCCGCAGGGCAGGGACAGCGCCGGAATGCCCGCAATGTTCACCGGCACTGTGTAAATATCGCCCAGATACATTTCCAGCGGAGACGCGGTCTTCTCACCCAGCTTGTAGGCCGTGGTGGGAGCCACCGGGCCGAGGATCGCGTCGCATTGCTGCATCACCCGCTCCATGTCGCGGATGACCAGCGTGCGTACTTGCAGGGCTTTCTTGTAATACGCATCAAAGTAGCCCGCGCTCAGGGTGTAGGTGCCCAGCAGAATGCGGCGCTTCACCTCCGCACCGAAGCCCTCGCTGCGGCTCTTCACATACAGCTCTTCCAGATCGGCGTATTCCGCCGCACGGCGGCCGTAGCGCACGCCGTCGAAGCGGGCCAGATTGGATGAGGCCTCGGCGGAGGAGATCACATAATAGGCGGGAAGCGCGTAATCCAGCGAGGGGATGCTGACCTCAGTGAGGATCGCGCCCTCTTTTTCCAGCAGCTTTGCCGCGTGAAGCACCTGCTTCTTGACCTCGGCGGAAAGCCCCTTGCCGAAGAATTCCTTGGGCAGGGCGATCTTGAGGCCCTGTGCGCCCTCGTCCAACTGACGGCCCATGGGGGTGTAGCCGCGCTTGACGCTGGTGGAATCCAGCCGGTCATAGCCCGCCAGCGCGTCCAGCACCAGCGCGTTGTCCCGCACGGTGCGGGTCATGGGGCCGATCTGATCCAGCGATGAAGCAAAGGCCACCAGACCGTAGCGGCTGACGGAGCCGTAGGTGGGCTTCATGCCCA
>USCW01000313.1 GCA_900553315.1 uncultured Eubacteriales bacterium | reverse complement strand
GCTCCGGTCATAACGGTCGTTCCGTGCGGGACGGTCGAAGCGGTCGCCATTGCGATTGTCGCGGCGGTCGTTGCTGTTGCCATAGCGGCTGTCCCGGTTATTGCGGCGGGTGCCGCGGCCCTCGCCCTGAAAGGCACGGCCGTCACGGTAGTCATTGCGGTCGCTGGCGTGTCCGCCGCGCACAGGCTGACCCGCTTCGGGGCCGAAGCGGTGAACGGGGCGGCTGCTCTTATTGTAATGGGAACCCTCATCGTCCCAGCTTCCCTGGTTCGCGGGGTTGACCTTGCGCTTTTGGTGGGGTGCATCCTGATAAAATGCCATGAAGTTCTCCTTTTCTCTCTCCCAAATACTTGGGATGGGGCTTATCGTTATGGTTCCTTGTTTTCGCGGTCAGCCAGCGCGTTCAGCATGGCCTCGCGTTCCCGGCGCTTTTGCAGCATCTTGCCGCAGCACTTTTCGCCCTCGGGGCAGGGGCCGGAGATGCAGGGTGCGCCCGCATCCTTGAACAGCGCAGGGGCCACCTCCATGACCAGCCGGTGCATTTCGGTTGCCATGGCGCGAATCTCCCATTGCGCACGCTCGCACATGCGCAGGTTGAAGAAGTGCCGCAGTTCCCGCGTATTCATCGTAACCATCAGGCGGGTTTCACATGCGCCGGGAAGCACGAAGCGTGCATCCTCGTTGCCGCCCTCGCCAGTCCCCAGCTTTTCCTGCCAGCCGGTGTACCAAGCGTGCATTTGCTCCATCTGCGCCTTGAATTCCGCCTCGGCCTCCGGGCCGAGGGCGGCGATCTTCGGGGGCACGATGTACCCGAAGCCCTTCTCGTAGGATACATAGCGCTGGCTCTGCACCGAGAAGCTGGCCAAACGATGCCGGGTCAGTTGGGCCAGCAGCACCCGGCTTACACCCTCCACGCCGAAGGTGAAGCTGGCATGCTCCAGCACGGATTCGTGACCCATGTTCAACAAACGTTCCACAAAGGCCTGCTGATCCTTTGCGGCGATCTTCTGCTCCAGATCGCCAATCGTTGCGCGGGAATAGCACAGCCGCGCACCCAGCGCCACCACTTCCTCGGGGGATAGGGTGTGCCGCAGCAGCGTGACGTGCAGCTTTGCCTCAGGCATGAGGTTCCTCCTCCTGACTGCGCCGGAAAAGCTCCAGCGCCCGGGCTTCCTGACCCGTAAGATATAGGAAGCCGATGAGGGCTTCCAGTCCCGTGGCGGACTGATAATCCGCCGGGTTCTGATTCTTGGGGGCGGGATGCCGCGCATGGGCGTTGCGGCCCCGGCGGGCAATGTCCTCCTCTTCAGGGGTCAGCAGCGGCGCGATACGCGTCAGCGCCGCCGCCTGCGCACCAGCGTTGACGCGACTGGTCGCGTCCCGGTGCATGTTGTGTACGTTACGTCCGCGGTAAATCAATCGGCTGCGGATCAGCAGATCCCACACCGAGTCGCCGATATATGCCAGCTGCAAAGGGTTCAGCAGCCGTGCCTGATCGGCTGTCATGGGTGGGAATTCTCGCTGCTCCAAGGGCGCCGCCTCCTTATCGTGAAAAACATCCGTCGGGGCAGCATGACCCCTTCGGCACGTAGACCAATAAATTATACCATAATCTCCGGTTTTCAGCAAGATTGCGCGAAGGTACACAACAAAAATACATCCTCTTCCTGCAGGGAGAGGATGTAAAACGCCATCATAACCGTGCGCGAATCATCCGCACGATCTCGTCAATGGACTTTCCGTCGCAGGGGAGAATGATGTGCGCATACTGTTCATACAGCGGACAGCGCTCATTGTATAGATCAAGCAGCGTCTGCCCCGGCGCGAAGGTCACGCCGCGTGCCGCCAAATCACCCAGCCGCTCCGCCACATGCCCGTAGGACAGCTGCAAATACACCACACGGCTGATGTCCCGCAGGTGCGCCATGGCTTTTGGCCCATAAATCACGCTGCCGCCGGGGGAGAGGACCGAGTTATCCAATTGGAGATGCGCGTTGACCTCTTCCTCAATGTGGCGGAACTCCGTCTGTCCCACACGGGCAATGATCTCCGCCAGCGTCCCGCCATGGAGACGCTCGATCTCTCGATCGCTATCCAGCGCCGTCAGCCCCATGTCCTTCGCCAATGCCTTGCCAATGGTCGTCTTGCCGCTTCCGGGCATTCCAATCAACGTAATATTCATCCTCAAGCCCCCAAACAAAAGTGGCGATACCGAAAATCCAGCATCTCCATTATAATAGCATTCAGGGAAAACACAAGGGAAAAAGAAAACGAACGCTACCATTCTCATAAGCAGTTCAAGCCATCAAGGACATGTAATCTCTTCGTAGGCAGGTCGCGGCGGCGCTGTCAGCCGCCGTGACCATAACCAACCATAAAGAAAACGCGCCCAACTCACAGG
>USCW01000312.1 GCA_900553315.1 uncultured Eubacteriales bacterium | reverse complement strand
CGCTTCTCTTAGAGAAGCGGCCTCTCCCCCCAGTTCGTTTCCCCCTTCGTCTTTAGCGGAGGGAGCGCGAGGGAGGGGACTTTTCTACAGAAAAGTCCCCTCCCTCGCATATTTTGATGAGCTTTATACGTATTCTACGTTGATTTTGGTGTAGGGCTTGTAGTTGTCGTGGAGCAGCGTGGTCGTGAGATGCGCGTTGGAGAGGGTGAAGCGGTAGAGCGTGTACGCGCCGTCACGGTAGGTGAAGTCGCGGCCGTTGTCGCGGTAATGCTCGTAAACACCCTCGCCGGGATAGCAGCGAAGTGTCAGCTCCGGGTCGGCCAGCTCGTCGGTGTAGCGCTGCTCCGGGTATAAGGGCAGGATCGTACCGGCCTTCACATAGATCGGGCACAGATCAAGGGGCGCTTCCCGCACGAAATAGCGGCCGCCCTCCTGCTTTTCACCTGTCCAGAAATCGTACCAGTCGCCCTTGGGCAGGTAGATCATCCGCTGCCGCGCGCCCTGCTCCACCACGGGCGCTACCAGCATCTGATCGCCCAGCATGAACTCGTCGTTCAGCTCGTGCACGTTCGGATCATCCTCATAATTCAGCACCAGCGCACGCATAGGCGGCAAGCCTGTCTCCTCGCATTCGCGGAACAAATCGTAGAAATACGGCTGAAGACGATAGCGCAGCTTCACATATTTGCGGAAGATCGCCGTCACCTCGTCGCCGAAACGCCAAGGCTCCTGTACCCGCGTCCCCATGGCACTGTGGCTGCGGAACAGGGGCGAGAAGCACCCCGCCTGAATCCACCGAGCCATCAGCTCCGGCGTGCAGTCCGCACCAAAGCCGCCGATGTCCGTGCCGTGGAAGGCCATGCCGCTCAAACCGAGACTGCATTGCTGGGGAATGCTCATCCGCAGATGCCCCCATAGACTCTGGTTGTCGCCCGTCCAAACCACCGCGCACTTCTGAGAGCCGCTGTAACAGGCACGGGTAATGACAAAGGGTCGCTCGCCCGTGGCGGCCCTCCAGCCCTCGTAGGAGGCCTTGGCCATGTTGTGACCGAAGCAGTTGTGCATCTCTGCGTGCGTGGTCAGGCGCTCCTCGTCGTGCATCTGCACGTCGTTCGGCAGCGGTCCGCGGAAGCTGGCGGGCTCGTTCATGTCGTTCCATACGCCGCTTACGCCACGGTCGGTCAGGAAGCGCTGAAGCCCCGCCCACCAGCCGCGCACCTCGGGTGCGCCAAAGTCCGGGAAAACGCTGTCCCCCGGCCATACTTCGTTGACGTAGACCAGATCATTCTTGTCCTTGCAGAAGTAGCCCTTCTGCAAACCCTCTTGATAGACGTAGTATTTCGGGTCTACCTTCACGCCGGGGTCGATGATGGTCACAGCCTTGATGCCCTGCGTCTTCAGCTCGGCCAGCAGCCCGGGAAAGTCCGGGAAGGTCTTGTCGTTGGTGGTGAACACCCGATAGCCGTCCATGTAGTCAATGTCAAAATGCAGCGCGTCCAGCGGAATGTCCAGCTCTCGGAACTTGCGGGCCAGCGCACGGAACTCCTCGGCGGAGGCGTAGCCCCAGCGGCATTGCTGATAGCCCAGCGCCCAGCGCTGAGGCAGGGGCGCACGGCCCGTCAGCCAAGTGTAGCGGCTTACGGCTTCCCGCAGGGTGGGGCCCGCGAAGAAGTAATAGTTCAGCGCACCCTCCTTTGCGCCGAAGGAGAGATAGGCCGGGCTTTCAAAGCCGAAATCAAAATAAGTGTGGAAGGTGTTGTCGAAGAAGATGCCGTAGGTGCGCTCCGCCGCCGCGCTGGACACAAAGAACACAGGGAAGTCCTTATACAGGGACTTGAAGCATTCCTCATGAGGATCGGGAATGTCCGAGTTCCAGTTTTCATAGGCGTAGCTGCGCTTGTTCAGCACCGTGGGCTTGTCGCCGAGGCCGTAGACCGCGTCGTCCGGCAGCAGGGCGCGAAGCTCCTCCACGGCGGCATCGTCGCGGAACGTCGCGGGCTGATAGACCGGCAGGCCGGCGGCCAGCGCGACCTCCTTGACCTCGGACATGGCGAGCTTCATGCCCCGGTTCTTCGGCCGGTCCGGCTGGGTGTAAACGCCAACCACGTCAAAGCCGTCCCGCAGGACCTGCCTCAGGCAGGTCGCCGCAATGTCCGGCGTGCCCATAAACACAACTCTCATGTCCCATCCCCCGTTCCGAAAGCGATTATTCTTCTTCCATTTCCTCGTCCGTCAGGAACCGCTCCATGACTTCGGTATACACAATGCCGTCCAGATGGTCCAGTTCATGGCAGAAGCAGCGGGCAATCAGCTCCTCGCCTTCCACCTCGAACCATTCCCCGTTCCGGTCCTGGGCGCGGACCTTCGCCTTGTAGGGCCGCTTCACCAGGCCGTACTTCCCCGGCACGCTCAG
>USCW01000311.1 GCA_900553315.1 uncultured Eubacteriales bacterium | reverse complement strand
GGGCTGGGGGGAGAGGGGCTTCTCTCAGAGAAGCCGCCTCTCCCCCCCAGCGTCTCTTCGGGTGGGGGTCCGGGGGAGGGGGCTTCTCTTTAGAGAAGCTTCCTCCCCCGGAGTCTCCCCAACACCTCCCCCACTTTTTCATGGATGACCAGATCGGCGCGAGTGTCCATGGGGGTCGCGTCGCGGTTGATGAGGACGAGATGAGCGCCGCGGAAATAGCGCAAAAGACCTGCGGCGGGGTATACCGTCAGGCTTGTGCCCGCAACAATCAGCGTGTCCGCCTGACGCAGCTGCATCATCGCCTCTGCCAGCACCGCATCATCTAAGCCCTCCTCGTAAAGCACCACATCCGGCTTGATGATCCCGCCGCAGGTGCAGCGCGGCACGGGTTCTGGATCGTCCCGAATAAACTCCGGCGCGTAAAATTTGCCGCATTCCATGCAATGATTGCGCCAAATGCTCCCATGCAGCTCCAGCACATGCTGACTGCCCGCCTTTTGATGCAGCCCGTCAATGTTCTGCGTAATGACGGCAGTCAGCAACCCCTCCTGTTCCAATTCTGCCAGCTTCCGGTGCGCCGCGTTGGGCTCCGCGTCCAGCGGCAGCATCTTCGCCCGATAGAAGCGATAGAACTCCTCCGGCCGCGTCATGAAAAAGCTGTGGCTCAGGATTTCCTCCGGCGGGTAATCGTACTGCTGATGATACAGCCCATCCACGCTGCGGAAATCAGGAATGCCGCTCTCCGTAGACACGCCCGCACCGCCGAAAAAGACGATCCGCCGACTCCCGTCAATGATCTCCTGCAAGGTCATGTTCATGCCCTGCCTTCCTGTTACAGATTGTACAGCGCGGTGTACTTCTCGGTCAGATAGTCCACAAAGTAATGCGGATCGAAGGGACCGCCGCAAGCGTTCTCGATCAGCTGAGACGGCGTGAGCAGTTGGCCGTAGCGGTGAATCTTCTCACCCAGCCATGCGGTAATGGGGCGCAGATCACCCTTAGCCGCCGTGCCCCAAACGTCCACGTCCTTCTCCATGAAGTGCAGCATCTGTGCGCCATACGCGCTGCCCAGCGCATAGCTGGGGAAGTAGCCGAACGCGCCGCCGCTCCAATGGCTGTCCTGCAGCACACCCTCCCGGTCGTTCGGCACGGTCACGCCAAGGTAGTCCTTATACATAGCGTTCCACGCCGCAGGCAGATCAGCCACCTTCAAGTCGCCGCTCATCAGCTGCTTTTCCAGCTCATAGCGCACCATAATGTGCAGGGCGTAGGTCAGCTCATCGGCCTCCGTGCGGATGAGCGACGGATGCGCCAGATTGACCGCACGATACAGCGTCTCCGCGTCAATGCCCTGCATCTGCTCCGGGAAGCATTCCCGCATCACCGGCAGCAGCGCCTGGCAGAAGGCAAAGCTGCGGCCGATGAGGTTCTCATAGAAGCGGCTCTGACTCTCATGGATGCCCATAGAGGAGCCGGTGCCCAGACAGGTGAACTGCAAGTCGTCCGCAATGCCCATTTCATAGAGCGCGTGACCGCCCTCGTGAATGACGCTGTACATGCTGGAAGCCACGTCATGCTCCATATAGTGGGTGGTGATACGCACGTCCCAGCGGTTGAAGCCGTTGGTGAAGGGATGCTCCGTTTCGCCGATGCCGCAATAGGCTCGGTCGATGCCCATCATTTCCATCAGCTTATCGGAGAAATGCCGCTGAGCCTCCACGGGATAATACTGGTGCAGGAAATCCGTGCGGGGTTCGGGCTTTTCGGCAATCGCCAGAATCAAGGGCGTGAGCTGCTTGCGCAGGGCATTGAAATAGGGATCAAGCATATCCATAGACGCGCCCTTCTCGAACTGATTCAGCAGCACGTCATAGACAGGCTTTTTATCGTTTTTATACGCGGCAAAGCGGCGGGTGTAGTCCACCAGCTTTTCCAGATAAGGTGCGAAGGAGGCAAAGTCGCTGTCCAGCTTAGCCTGATGCCACACCGCGTCCGCGTCGTTGAGCAGCCGGGAAAACTCCACGTACTCGTCCATGGGAATGCGGGTGAGCTCGTCATAGCTTTCCAGCAGCACCTCAGCCTGACGGCGGGTTTTGAGCGGTACTTCCTCGCTATGTTCCATGATCGTATGCAGCATGTCTGCCGTAGCGGGGTCAGTAAGCTGCTTATAGGTCACTTCGCTGAGCAGCGCCATGGTTTCGCCGCGTCCCCGAGCAGACCCGGAGGGTGCGCAGGTCACAGCGTCCAGCGAGATCACACCCATGGCGTGCGAATAAGCATGTGACGTTTTTTCATACGTATCCAGTCGTTCCAAGGCTTCCTGAAGCTTCATTCGTCATCCCTCACCAGCAATTTTTTCTTCATTATAGCACAAAAAAAGGAAAGACGGAAGGTGTGTGGGAGGAGATTCTGGGGGAGAGGCCGCTTCTCTGAGAGAAGCGCCTCTCCCCCAGA
>USCW01000310.1 GCA_900553315.1 uncultured Eubacteriales bacterium | reverse complement strand
GGGGTGGTAGTTAGGCTTTAGAAATCTACTTATAATTTTCAGAACCCGCTTAAACAGTGGAGGCCCGAAGGGGTGGCGGGGGCGATCGGAAAGCTGCCAGATGGGCTCCGTCCCCCGCCCTGGTCCGCAGACCGGAACTCCTGACGCTTATACAGTATTTTGAGAGAGTAAGCAACACAAAGATTAGCATAGTGCGCCTCCGGGCGCTTAGGAGGATACAACCACGATGCAGACGATGGATTTGAATACCCTGCTTGCCGAAAATACCTACCCCGGCCGCGGCATTGTGCTGGGACTGGATGAAACGGGCAAAAAGGCCGTGGCGGCCTATTTCATCATGGGCCGCAGCGAAAACAGCCGCAACCGTGTCTTTGTGGAAAAGGACGGCGGCATCATCACCAAAGCCTTTGATGAGAGCAAAATGGTTGATCCCAGCCTGATTATCTATGCGCCTGTGCGCGTGTTCAAGGATGAACTGATCGTCACCAACGGCGACCAGACGGACACCATTTACAACTATCTCAAGAAGGGCTACACCTTCGAGGCGGCGCTTCGCACCCGGTGCTTTGAGCCGGATTCCCCCAACTACACCCCCCGCATCAGCGGTCTGGTGACGAAGGACAAGGGGCATCTGCTGTACAAACTGTCCATCCTAAAGAGCGACGACGGCGACCCCTGTCAGGTGCAGCGGTTCTTCTATGAATTCACCGGCACCCGGGTGGGCACGGGCCATTTCATCCACACCTATCGCTGTGATGGCAATCCGATCCCGTCCTTTGCGGGGGAGCCGGAAAAGGTAACGGTCGTGGGGGACATTGATACGTTCACCGCATCGGTGTGGGATCATCTGAACATGGACAACAAGGTCTCGCTGTTCGTGCGGTACATTGACCTGCAAACAGGCGAGAGTGAGACCCGCATTGTGAACAAAAACGTCTGAGGAGGATGCGCACATGGCAAAGGAACTGGCGCTTAAATATGGCTGCAACCCCAATCAGAAGCCTTCCCGCATTTTCATGAAGTCCGGTGAGCTGCCCATCGAGGTGCTGAACGGCAAGCCGGGATACATCAATTTTCTGGACGCGCTGAACGGCTGGCAGCTGGTGCGTGAGCTGAAGCGTGCCACGGGGCTTCCCGCAGCGGCCTCCTTCAAGCACGTAAGCCCTGCGGGTGCGGCGGTGGGTCTGCCCCTCAGCGATACTTTGCGGAAGATTTACTTCGTGGGGGATAAGCAGCTGTCCCCGCTGGCTTGTGCCTATGCCCGGGCGCGGGGCGCGGACCGTATGTCCTCCTTCGGCGATTGGATTGCCCTGAGCGACGTATGCGACGTGGAGACGGCGCTGCTCATCAAGCCCGAGGTGTCCGACGGCATCATTGCGCCCGGCTACACGGACGAGGCGCTGGCGATCCTCACCGCCAAGCGCAAAGGCGGCTACAACGTGGTGAAGATTGACCCGGACTATCAGCCCGCGCCCGTGGAGCAGAAGGACGTGTTCGGCGTGACCTTTGAGCAGGGCCGCAACGAGTTCAAGATTGACGACGCCCTGCTGAACGACATCGTGACGAAGAATCACGATCTGCCGGAGAGCGCCCGCCGCGATCTGCTGATCTCCATGATTGTACTGAAGTATACTCAGTCTAATTCCGTGTGCTACGTGAAGGAAGGTCAGGCCATTGGCGTGGGTGCGGGACAGCAGAGCCGCATTCATTGCACCCGTCTGGCGGGGCAGAAGGCCGACAACTGGTGGCTGCGTCAGCACGAGAAGGCGCTGAACCTGCCCTTTGTGGACAAGATCGCCCGCCCCGACCGGGACAACACCATCGACGTGTATATCTCCGACGAGGCGGACGAGGTGCTGGCCGAGGGCCGCTGGCAGCGGTTCTTTAAGGTGAAGCCGGAACCGCTGACGAAGGAAGAAAAGCAAGCGTGGCTGGCGAAGAACACAGATGTGGCGCTGGGCAGCGACGCGTTCTTCCCTTTCGGCGACAATATCGAGCGTGCGCACCGCAGCGGCGTGAAGTACGTGGCGGAGCCCGGCGGGTCTATCCGGGATGATAACGTCATTGCAACCTGTGATTTGTATGATATGGTCATGTGCTTTACGCATATGCGGCTGTTCCATCATTAAGAAGGAAGCTTGTGACTGAGCTTTCTAATGAAGGGGCATGAGGTGCAGCGGGGGATTTCGCGTCTGCGGACGCGAGGCGGGGGACGGAGCCCGTCTGGCAGCTTTCCGATCGCCCCCGCTACCCCTTCGGCTCCATCTTATCATCTTGTATCGTTTCCAACGCAGGCAGGTCGCGGCGGCTCTGTCAGCCGCCGTGACCATAACCAAGCAACAGAAAATCGCGCCCAACTTGCAGGGGTGCACAAGCAAGCAGAAGCAACCAACTCGAACCCCAGCTGCTCTTCGGGAGGGAGCGCGAGGAGGGGAAAGACAGCCATAGCCGCCAGTGGCGGCTGAGCATGGCTGTCTTTC
>USCW01000309.1 GCA_900553315.1 uncultured Eubacteriales bacterium | reverse complement strand
GAGTGGGGGTCTGGGGGAGAGGCGCTTCTCTCTGAGAAGCGGCCTCTCCCCCAGAGTCTCCCCCCGTACCAGAAAGGAGTTTTTTATGAGTTTTCGGGATACGATTTTGAATACGGTGGAAGAGAAGAAGAAGACCTACGAGGAGATCGCGCTGGATATCCACGCGCATCCGGAGGTCAGTAACTATGAATTCTTCGCTTGTAAGCGGCTGAGCGAACAGCTTGCCGCCGAGGGCTTTGACATGAAGGTCGATGTTGCAGGCCATCGTACCGGTTTCACCGCTTGCTATAAGGCGCAAAAGTCCGGCCCCGTCATGGTCTTCCTCGCGGAATACGACGCGCTCGGCGGCCTCGGCCATGGCTGCGGCCATAACCTGTTCGGCGCTACCTCCGCCTTGGCCGCAACCGCGCTCAAGCAGGTCATTGACGAGGTCGGCGGCGAAGTCCGTGTTTATGGCACCCCCGGCGAAGAAGGCGGCGAGAACGGCAGCGCCAAGGGCAGCTTCGTCCGCGAGGGCTTCCTCAAAGACGTGGACGCGGCGCTGTGCGTCCATCCCGGCTCCGGCCGCGATTCTCTGACCCCCAAGTCCCTCGTCTGCGCCCCCATCGACATCGAATTTTGGGGCAAACCCGCCCATGCCTCCGCCGCACCCGAGCAGGGCATCAACGCGCTGGACGCGCTCATCCTCACCTATAACGGCCTGAACGCCCTGCGCCAGCATCTGCCCAAGGACGTGCAGTTCCATGGCATCATCACCAACGGCGGCAGCGCCCCCAATATCGTCCCAGACTATGCCAAAGCCAAGTTCTACCTGCGTTCCGCCACCGTGCCCACCATGAACGCCCTGTGGCCCAAGGTGGAGAACATCGTGGCCGGTGCGGCGCTGATGACCGGCGCAAAGGGGCGTATGCAGCCCTATCAGAACCGCGTGGAAAACACCGTGCCCACCCCCAGCTTTGACAAGGTATATCAGCGGGTCATGGCGACGCTGGGTGTGACGGTGTTCGAGCCCGACGCGCATGACGAGCTGGGCTCCACCGACTGCGGCAATATTTCGCAGGTGGTGCCTACCATTCAGCCGCACATCTCCATTTCAGAGAAGGCCATTCCCGGCCACACGGAGGAGTTCAAGGCCGCGGCCTGTTCCGCCTATGGTCTGGCGACTATTGCCCGGGGCGCAAAGGCGCTGGCGCTGACGGCGCTGGAGCTGATCCAGAACCCCGAAGAGCTTGCCGCCATCAAGGCTGAGCACGCGCAGAAGATCGCGGAGCAGTAATCCGAAAGAACAGAAAAAGTGCATAACGTGCGCTTTTCCGGCCTCGCCCTGCCTTGACAGGGCGGGGTCGCACTTTTACAATGGACATTACTGCCCTTGCAAGGGAGCATGGGCGGCGTACTCTCCCCGGTGACAACAGAAGCGGAAGCACAAAGGAGTGCGGACATGAAAAGGGACTTTCTTCGCGGTCTTCGGCACGGCGTGCCCATTGCGCTGGGTTATCTCTCGGTTTCCTTCACCTTCGGCATGAAGGCCGTTGCGGACGGCATAACGCCTTTACAGGCGGTATTGATTTCCGCGACGAACCTCACCAGCGCGGGGCAGTTTGCGGGGCTGCCGCTGATGCTGAACAACGCCTCCCTCATGGAAATGGCGCTGACGCAGCTGATTATCAATCTGCGTTATGCGCTGATGAGTCTCAGTCTGAGTCAAAAGCTGGACGAGAGCATGAACACGCTTTCCCGGATGCTTTTCAGCTTTGCGAACACGGATGAGATTTTCGCGGTTGCATCCAGTCAACCGGGACGTGTGGGACGGCACTATTTATTTGGCCTGATGTTCACGCCCTACTTTGGCTGGACGATCGGCACGCTCTTGGGCGCGGTGGCCGGGACGCTTCTGCCGGAGTTTTTTCGCACGGCGCTTGGCATTGCGATTTACGGCATGTTCCTTGCGATCATTCTGCCGCCCGCGAAGCGTGAAGAGCCGGTACGCTTAGTTGTGCTGATTGCGATTGGTTTCAGTCTATGCTTGCGGTACATTCCATGGTTCAGCGGCATTTCCAGCGGGTTTGCGATCATTCTTTGTGCGGTGGTTGCGTCCGCAATCGGCGCGTGGCTCCATCCTGTTGGGGAGGTAAAGCAGCAATGAGTGCGTCGAGCTTTTATCCGTATCTGCTGGTGATGGCAGGTGTAACGTATCTGATTCGTATGCTTCCCCTGACTGTTTTCCGCCGGGAGATTCGCAGTCGTTTTCTGCGTTCCTTTCTCTATTATGTTCCCTACGCGGTCTTAGGTTCGATGACGATTCCCGACATTTTCTATTCCACCGGCAGTCTCTGGACGGCGCTCATCGGCTTAATCGTTGCCGTCATTCTCGCATGGAAAGAAAAAAGTCTTCTCACCGTAGCCCTCTGCGCCTGCGGTGCCGTAGCGATAGCACAGGTAGTAATAAAGTAATCATATGCGAGGGAGGGGGCTTCTCTATAGAGAAGCCCCCTCCCTCGCGCTC
>USCW01000308.1 GCA_900553315.1 uncultured Eubacteriales bacterium | reverse complement strand
CGGCTTTGTGGGGGCCGGCGGTGGAATGATGATGCTGCTGATCCTGACCAGCGTCCTAGGCTATGAGCTGAAAACCGCCGTTGGTACCAGCGTGTTCATTATGACCTTTACGGCCCTCACCGGAGCCGTCTCCCATTTCACCATCGGCGGCGCACCGGACTGGACGGTATTCATTCTCTGCGTGGTGTTCACCTTCCTGTGGGCCCGAATCGCCGCAGTCATTGCCAACAAAGCCACTCCGAAGACCCTGAATCGTGCCACCGGCGTGATTCTGATGGTCCTGGGCATTGTCGTGCTGGGCTTTGGGGCGCTGGCATAAGAAAATTCCGCACGACATAAACTGAAACGGCGCACTGTTTTAGGCAGTGCGCCGTTTTGCTGCGGTATTATGGATTGGATTGCTGTTTTGGCTTCCTGATACAGGTTAGCACACAGCCGAAGTGCTTTTGCTCTTTTAGGTATGCGCTGAGGCTCGTTCCGTAGAAGTCCTGCCCCTTGGAGTCTGTATAGGTATTGTAACCCCAGAATCCTTCCGTATTTGCAGTGACGCAGACGAAGTGGGCACCCACGCGAAGGCCCTTGCGCCAATAGTAGAAGAGAATGCTCACGTCTGAGTGGCGGCACATCCGGTCGAAGCGGTCCAAATCTGAGCACAGCGTCACATGGTAGCCCCATTTTTTCAGAAGCATGGCAGGCCCCAGCACACTGGTGCCCAGATTGCCGTGAATGAGGGGAAGCTGGTGCTCCAGTGCGTCAATAATGGTCTCGGGCAGGGGGGACTCACCCAGCTGAATCAGGGCGTTGTATACGGCGATCCACCCGCAGCCTACCTTGGCAGAGGACCGGAGCCCGTAGCGCCAGCGGTCCTTGGGTATTTTTGTCTGATTACAGATGAAGGTCTCCATGGTCATCCTCCCGAGGCTATCCAAAAGAAACCGGAATGGGCGGTTATGACTTTTCCTGGGCAGCTCTGCCGCATATCTTTTGAAAGCCCTTCCGTTCCTGATAATATGTTTTTATGTAAATCAATTATAACATAAAAAAACAAAAATGCAATGAAAAATTCCCGCAAGCCGAAAAGCTTGCGGGAATCTCACGTGTAGGGAAACTTACTTGGCAGCGCCGGCGATCTGAGCGGCGACTTCTGCGGCGAAGTCGTCAGCCTTCTTCTCAATGCCCTCGCCCTTGACGTAGTGAATGGCGTCAACGAAGGTCACCTTGCCGCCCAGCTTCTTGGCAGCGTCGGCAATGTAGCCTTCCACGCTGCCCTGGAACAGGTCGGAGCGAACGAACTCCTGCTGCAGCAGGCAGTTGTCCTTGAAGAAAGCGTTCAGCTTACCGGCAGCGATCTTCTCCTTGACCTGAGCGGGCTTGGAGGCCATCTTGGGATCGTTGTCCATCAGAGCAACCTGAACCTGCATCTCGTGGTCAACATCGGCCTGGGGAACCAGGGACTTGTCCCAGTACTTGGGGTTCATAGCAGCGATCTGCATGGCAACGTTCTTGCCGATCTCGGTAGCGTCGATGCCACCTTCAACAGCCAGGTTCACCAGAACGCCGTGGGTGCCGCCTGCGTGAACGTAGGCAACGGAGGTGTTCTCGGGGAAGCGGGCGAAGCGGCGAATCTGCATGTTCTCGCCGATGGACATGACCTTCTCCTGCATGATCTCGGTAACGGTCAGGTTGGAGTTGGGGTAGGTGCAAGCCTTCAGAGCTTCCACATCGGCGGGATTCTGCTTGGCGACGACCACGGCCAGGTTCTTCACCAGGTCCATGAAAGCGTCGGTCTTGGCGGCAAAGTCGGTCTCGGAGTTCACTTCGATCACAACGCCCACGCCGTCCACGACGGTAGCAAAGGCAACGCCCTCAGCGGCGATGCGGTCAGCCTTCTTGGCAGCCTTGGCCAGGCCCTTCTCACGCAGCCAGTCAACGGCCTTGTCCATATCGCCATCGGTAGCCTGGAGAGCCTTCTTGCAGTCCATCATGCCAACGTTGGTCATTTCGCGCAGTTTCTTAACGTCCTGAGCAGTAAAAGCCATTTTGGTATCCTCCTATAGATCTATATGGGATTATTCAGCGGCGGGAGCTTCGGCAGCGGGAGCAGCCTCTTCCGCAGCGGTGTCTTCACCCTGACGGCCCTCGATAACGGCGTTTGCCATGGCAGCAGCGATCAGACGGATGGCGCGGATGGCGTCATCGTTGCCGGGGATCACGTAGTCGATCTCATCGGGATCGCAGTTGGTGTCCACGATGGCGACGATGGGGATGTTCAGCTTGCGGGCCTCAGCAATGGCATTGCGCTCCTTGCGGGGATCGACGATGAACAGAGCAGCAGGCAGCTTCTTCATTTCCTTGACGCCGCCCAGGTACTTCTCCAGCTTCTCGATCTCAGCCTGGTGCTTGATGACTTCCTTCTTGGGCAGCATAGCGAAGGTGCCGTCCTCTTCCATCTTTCTCAGCTGAGCCAGACGGTCGACGCGGGTACGCATGGTGCGGAAGTTGGTCAGCATACCGCCCAGCCAACGGGCGTTGA
>USCW01000307.1 GCA_900553315.1 uncultured Eubacteriales bacterium | reverse complement strand
GGGGGAGGTGCTTCTTGCAAAGAAGCAGCCTCCCCCGGCGTTCTCCACCTCTTCGTTATTTCTTCGGGAGGGAGCGCGAGGGAGGGGCTTCTTGAAAAGAAGCCCCTCCCTCGCAATCTCTCATCAATAATAACTAAATACCGTAATGACGCCGCCCATGTTGTCGAGGGATGAGTCGTAGCCGGCAGTCTTGCCGGTCAACTGAAGCTCAATGCTGTCTGCATCGCCCACGTATTGACGGTAGATTTCGTATTTCAGCGTGCCGTCCTCAAAAACCGCAATGTGCGGGTGCTCCTGAAGATATTCCACATATTCCTCAAGACACAGATCCAGCGTGTGCATCACCGCCGCATTGCCCTTGCCCACGTAGCGGTACAGGTTCATCTGCGTGCTGATGCCCGTCTTGTAGCTCTTGTCCGCCGTGTAGGGCAGCGGATAGTCCGTCAGCGGGAAACGGAACACAATGCCGTAGCGCCAGCTGTTCTCCGCCAGCCACTTGCCCTGCTCGCTGGTCGAGAAGGCCTGATCGTTCACCTGCGAATCGCCCCTCTTGTAAATGCGCATACGGAAGCTCAAGCCCGTTTGATACTCGCTGGTGCCAGGATAATTCACGTACTGCTTCGTGCGCTCGATCAGCGCATCACCGCTGTAACGGCTGGACAGCGACTCCATCTGCTTATCGAAGAGCTGCTGCTGCTCGTCCATGGAACGATAGCCTTCCAGGATGGTGTAGTTCGTCAGACCGATGGCGTTCGCGTCCGCAATGCACTCGTTCAGCGCGTTGATCGCTACGGGCATCAGCTGCGTGGCGCTGCCAGGCAGACCGTACAGCAGATTCCGCGAGCCCACATAGCTCATGATGCTCACAAGCTCCGACTCGTTGAAATCATCCGGACGGGAATGCCATTGGTTCACCAGCAGCATACCGCCGTTCATGATGTCCGAACGGTTCACCGTTACGGTATAAACGCTCTCCAGCGGGTAATTGGTCAGATCGACCACGTCCCAGCCCTCGGTTTTCTGCGCGGGCCAAGCCAGATTTGCGCCGCTCTGAGACGCGGCCTCAAACTCCGCCAGCGCCACGGCATATTCCTCGTCTCGCTTCGCGTTGATCTTTTCAGCTTCATCCTGACGAGCTTTCAGTACGCCCGCACGGTAGCTGGTGATCGCGTTGCCGAGCAGCAACGCCGCCACGGCCACCACCGCCAGAATCACCGTCCATCGAAGCATGACCTTAATCGGGTCGCGTTTCTTTTCCTTGCTCATGCACACACACCTTTACCCTTCCGTTTTTGCATCGCATCCGTCTCAAGAAAAAAACGTCGCAGCGCACGCTTTTGTTCCGTCGGGCGCAAAAAGGCAAAAATAGCTCTCTACTTTTTCTGGTATTCTCCATGCTTTTCTCTATTCCTGCTTTTGGCAGATGAAGGCGGCGTCTTTCTGGGCAAACTGACGTAGAAAAAACGATCTCAAAGGAGCGATGTTGGCATGAAAAAGCTTTCTCGGATGCTTTGCGCCCTGCTGTTGGCGGCGTGCATGTGCGCGTGCAGCGCCACGGCGGAGGAGCTGACCGGCGAGGCGGAGGGCTACGGCGGCCCACTGAAGGTTGCCGTGACGGTCACGGACGGCAAAATTTCACAGGTGAAGGTCACGTCCCATCAGGAGACGGAGGGGGTGGGCACACGCGCCATTGATGAGCTTCCGGCGGCTATTGTAGCGGCGGGCGGCACGGATGTGGACGTGGTTGCCGGGGCGACGTACACCAGCCGTGCGATTCTGCAAGCGGTGGACAACGCGATGGGGCGCACGTCCGCGTCTCCTGCGGCACAGCCGGAGGCCACAAGTGCCGCGCAGGATGCTCTGCGCCATGGGCTTGGCATGAGCGCCGTAGGGCGTTTAGGCCCCGGCACAGACAGCGAGGGCAATCAGGTCTATTCCTTTAATGTAGCGTTTTGCAGCGCTTCCTTTGACAAGGAGGGCCGAGTGGTGCATTCGCTGTTCGATGTGATGGAGGTGGTCACGCCCAACTGTGAGGGCACGAATCTGTCACAGTTCAGCGGTTTTCCGGGGCAGGGCGGCTTTGCGAAGTGGGATGACGCGCAGGGCAAGGTGAGCGGCAAGACGGAGGATACAGAGGAAAGCTATCTCGCGGAGTTCTCCACATGGACGACGAAGCGCCGTCAAGGCGACAGCTACAAGCTGGGCAAGGGCAGTTGGGCGGAGGAAATGGACGCGTTCCAGCGATTCTTTGAGGGCAAGACGGTGGACGAGATCGAGGCATGGTATGCAAAGGCCTGTTCCGACGTGAACGGCCGCCCGCTGACGGCCGAAAGCACGCAGTCCGGCGACGCAGACAAGTACGCCGCGCTGACCGACGAGGAAAAGCAATCCCTTGTCGATCTCACGACCTCCGCGACGATGTCTCTCCGCGACCCCCACGGCGACCTCCTCACCGCCCTCCGTATGGCATGGGAACAAGCGAAGTGACGGGAGGGCGAGGAACTCCGGGGGAGGCCGCTTCTCTAAGAGAAGCGCCTCCCCCGGACCCCCT
>USCW01000306.1 GCA_900553315.1 uncultured Eubacteriales bacterium | reverse complement strand
CGGTGTATTCAATCAAAGATTGAATACACCGCCTTGCCGATAAGCTGACTGAGGATAAGCCTTTCCTCTCCAAGCTGCAACCTGCCAAGAAAGTGGTATCAGTTCCTCCAAATGCAAGAAGGGGAAAAGTCGAAAGTTGCCAGACAGCTTTCATCCCCTCGTTGCATTTTCTTGTTTCCTGCGGTATACTCATTTTGCAATATATTAAAACATCGGAGGTAAGCATCATGCCCCACGATCATTATATCAGTCCTTTTTCTACCCGTTATGCCAGCAAGGAGATGCAGTTCGTTTTTTCCGAGGACAATAAATTCCGCACTTGGCGCAAGCTGTGGATCGCCTTGGCGAGGGCTGAGCAGAAGCAGGGCTTGGACATCACGGACGAACAGATTGCCGAGCTGGAAGCGCACAAGGACGACATCAATTACGAGGATGCGCAGCGCCGGGAGCGGGAGTGCCGTCACGATGTGATGAGCCACGTTTATGCCTACGGCCTGCAATGCCCGAAGGCGGCGGGCATCATTCATCTGGGTGCGACCTCCTGTTATGTGGGGGACAACACGGACGTGATCCTCATGCGGGAGGGCCTTGAGATCATGCAGCGGAAGCTGCTGAACGTGATGAATCTGCTGGCGAAGTTCGCGGAGAAGTACAAGGCTATGCCCTGCTTGGCGTACACGCATTTGCAGCCTGCGCAGCTGACCACGGTGGGCAAGCGTGCGACGCTGTGGCTCAACGAGCTGTATATGGACTATTTGGAAGTGGAGCATCGCATGGCGTCGCTGGCGCTGCTGGGCAGCAAGGGCACCACGGGCACGCAGGCCAGCTTTATGGAGCTGTTCGGCGGGGACAGCGCGAAGATCAAGGCGGTGGAAATGGACATTGCCCATGCGGTGGGCTTTGACAAGGTGGTGCCTGTTTCCGGGCAGACCTATTCTCGCAAGATGGACTACTTTGTGGTCAGCACGCTGAGCGGCATTGCGCAGTCGGCCAGCAAGTTCAGCTATGACATGCGCTTGCTGCAAAACTTCAAGGAGATGGAGGAGCCCTTCGAAAAGAGCCAGATCGGTTCCTCGGCTATGCCTTACAAGCGGAACCCCATGCGGTCGGAGCGGGTGAGCTCCCTGAGCCGTTATGTGATGGTGGACACGCTGAACACGGCGATCACGGCGGGCACGCAATGGTTTGAGCGCACGCTGGATGACAGCGCGAACAAGCGCATTGCGGTGGCGGAGGCGTTCCTCGGCGTGGACGCGATTCTGAACATCATGATGAACGTGACGGACGGCTTGGTGGTTTACGACAAGGTGATTCGTCAGCGGGTGATGAACGAGCTGCCCTTCATGGCGACGGAGAACATTATGATGGATGCGGTGAAGAAGGGCGGCAACCGGCAGGAGCTGCACGAGAAGCTGCGCGTGCATTCGCAGGCGGCGGCTCGCGTAGTGAAGGAAGAGGGCGGCAAGAACGACCTTGTGGATCGCATTGCGGCAGACCCGGCCTTCATGGTGACGAAGGAAGAGATCGAAGCGATTCTTCAGCCGGAGAAGTTTATTGGACGCAGCGCGGAGCAGGTGGACGAATTCCTGACGGATATCATTCAGCCGCTGTTGAATGAACATGCTGATGTATTGGGCGAGAAGGAAGAACTGACGGTATAAGACTTCCATGAGAAGCTTTATAAATAATAGGAGGTGCTTTGGTTGGACTTCGAACGATTAGCTGCGCGACCGGAAACAGAAAGAATGCTGGGCATTTGTGTTTCGCAGGGAGGAAAGAAGATCGGGGAGTTTTTCCGGGAGGAGGACTGCCGTCGGAACTTGTATTCTGCCAGCAAGAGCTACACCTCCTGTGCGGTGGGCATTGCGGAGCATGAGGGCTTGCTGAGCCTGTCCGAACGGGTGGTGGATGTATTCCCGGAGGAGATTCCTGCGGAGGTCAACGAGCATCTGGCGCACGCGACGGTACGTGATCTGCTGACGATGTGTCTGGGGCAGGATCAGGCGTATCTGATGGGCGGGCAGCGTCCGCTGATTCAGGACAAAAACTGGGCGCGGGCT
This sequence comes from uncultured Eubacteriales bacterium, assembly GCA_900553315.1. GTDB lineage: Bacteria > Bacillota > Clostridia > Christensenellales > Aristaeellaceae > Egerieenecus. The sequence goes on along the minus strand of USCW01000306.1, from coordinate 496 downwards.
GGTTTGGCGGAACCCTTTGTGTATGAACCCAACACGTGCTTTGTGTACAACAATGTGGGGCCGTATCTGGCCGGTTTGCTGGTACAGCGCCGTGCGGGATGCGATCTGGTGCATTATTTGACGCCGCGTTTGTTCGAGCCGATGGGGATTTTCATGCCGACATGGGAAACCGACCCCATGGGCAACACGTTTGGTGCAGGAGGGTTGTTCCTGACGCTGCGAGAGTTCCATCGCTTTGGTGAGCTGTATTTGCAGGGCGGCAGATGGAACGGCAAGCAGCTGGTGCCTGAGCGCTGGGTGATGGAAAGCACGCGCAAGCAGGTTGAGAACCATACGCCTTATGGGTATGGCTATCTCTTCTGGGGCGGCCCCGAGGGCTCCTTCCGTGCCGACGGCAAGTACGGTCAGCTTTCAATCATCATTCGCAGCAAGGATGCGGTCGTTTCCGTTCTCTCCGAGTCCCGAGACGTCCCCGCTCTCCAGGCCGCGATCTTCG
>USCW01000305.1 GCA_900553315.1 uncultured Eubacteriales bacterium | reverse complement strand
CCCGGTGCTGGGCATGGAGCATCCCTTCGCCTACCGCAACAAAACAGCGCTGCCTGTGGGCGGCACGGCGGAGCATCCCCAGCTAGGCTTCTTCGCCCCCCGCAGTCACGCGCTGATCCCTATCACCGGCTGCCCCAACGCCATGCCCCCCGCCATGGATATTGCGCGGGCGTTTCTCTGCTGGATGCAGGCAAACCGTATCGCCCCCTACGTGGAAGAGACCCATACAGGCCTTTGCCGTCACCTGATGATCCGCGTGAACCGCAAGGGCGAGGCCATGGTCGTTGTTGTCGTCAACGGAGACGCGCTCCCACATTGGGAGATGCTACGGGATGCACTCGCGCCCTTGGGCACGGTCAGCCTGATCCTCAACCGCAACACCCGCCGCACCAATGTGATCCTCGGCCCGGACTTTCATCTGCTCTGGGGACGTGAGACGCTGGCGGACATTCTATGCGGCTCCGTCTTTGAGCTGCACCCCGCCAGCTTCTTTCAGGTGAATCCCATGCAGACGGAGGTGCTCTACGGCCTCGCGCTGGATTTCGCTAATCTACGCGGCGACGAGAACGTCTGCGACGTATACTGCGGCGCAGGCACCATTTCGCTCATGCTGGCCCGCCATTGCCGCAGGGTACTGGGCATTGAGATCGTGCCGCAGGCCATTGAAAACGCCAAGGCCAATGCGGCGCGCAACGGCGTCGCCAATGCTGAGTTCCGCTGCGGTGCGGCAGAGGAGCTGCTTCCCGGTCTTGTCCGGGACGGTCTTCGCCCGGACGTGATTGTGGTAGACCCGCCCCGCAAGGGCCTTGAGCCCGCCGTTATCACCGCCATAGCCGAGGCGGGTCCGGAGAAGATCGTCTATGTTTCCTGCGACGTTGCCACCCAAGCCCGGGACGCGGCGCTGCTCTGCGCACAGGGGTATGAGCTGGTCAAGATGCAGAGCGTGGACATGTTCTGCTGGACAAGCGGGGTGGAGAATGTCGCCCTATTCCGCAAGTCTTCTCGCGCCTAAGCGCTAAAATACAGAGAAATCGAGGCATACGCATGGCAAAGCTATATTTTCGTTACGGTGCAATGGGCTCCAGCAAAACGGCGAACGCGATCATGGTGCAGTACAATTATCAGGAGCGGAACCAGCGCGTCCTGATGGTCAAGCCCGCGCTGGAGAACCGCGACGGCGAACGGACGCTGAAGTCCCGCTGCGGTCTGTCCGCAGAGTGCGTCTTCATGGAAGAGCTCGATGATGCGCTGGTACAGCAGCACGACTGCGTGATCGTGGACGAGGCGCAGTTTCTCACCAAGGCGCAGGTGGAATATCTGGTGCATGTGGTGGACGAGCTGAACATCCCGGTGATTGCCTATGGTCTGCGAGCGGACTTCCGCGGGGAATTCTTTGAGGGCAGTCAATGGCTCATGTGCTGGGCGGACACCATCGAGGAGGTCAAGACCATTTGCTGGTGCGGGAAAAAGGCCATCTGCAACGCCCGCGTCTACAATGGCAAGGTAGTCAAGGAGGGCGACCAGATTCTGCTGGGCGGCAACAACCAGTACGTCAGCCTGTGCCGCAAGCATTGGATGACCGGCGAATTAGGCGACTTCAAAGACCTGAATCTGTAAAGCGGCATAAAAGAGTGCGGAGCCTTTCTTCAGCCAAGGCTCCGCACTCTTTATTATGATTAAGAATTATCCGCCGACACCTGAATATACGGCTGCACCAGCGACGGAGCTCCGCCCGCGGCAATGAACTCATCAATGGCCGCTTGCAGCTGCTCATGGAATTCCTCCAAGCACAGATTATTTTCCGTCATATATTTGGCCACGGGCACGCCCACATAGCGCAGATGCCACGGCTCATAGTTGATTTCCGTGACATCCTCCTTATCGGCGGCGTAGCGGATCACGAAGCCAAACTCCGCGCAATGCTCAGCCATCCATTGGCATTCGGCGGTTGAGGCCATCTGTTCGTTCATGGATTTATCCCGCCAAGAGCGTGGCACCACGTCGCAGCCCAGTCCGGTTTGATGGTCGCTGCCGCCGGGCGGCGTGACCCAACCGTCGTCCTTGCCGTTATTCCGTTTCAGACGATTATAATACATGGTGTTCTGTGTTTGATACGAGCGATACGCGCTCTTCAAATACAGCGTAATATCGTCGTTCAAGGCGGCCTCGAACATAGTGATCAACGCTTCGCCCGCCGTTTGCTGGAGCTTCATTTCGGCGCTGGAAGCTTTATTCACGCCGCCGTTTTTGCGGGACTTCATGGTCATCAGCGGCGACGGCACGAAATCCTTGGACAGAAACACATGCTTATTGGCCAGCCGGATCATATCCGGATCCATATCGGACAGATCGACAGGGAAATTCCAAGCCACGTCGCCGTAGCTGACCTCTTCCTCCAGTTCAATATCCAGATCCTCCAGCGACAGCTCGTTATCCTCTTCCGCCGCCGCGCCCGCGCAAATCATCATCACCGCCAAAAAAACGCAAATCAACCTTTTCAACCACAAACCACCTTTCATACATGAAGATGAAGGGGTGCGAGGGAGGCGGCTTCTCTGAGAGAAGCCCCTCCCTCGCGCTCCCTCCCGAAG
>USCW01000304.1 GCA_900553315.1 uncultured Eubacteriales bacterium | reverse complement strand
AGGAGGGAGCGCGAGGGAGGGGACTTTTCTTCAGAAAAGGCCTCTCCCTCGCAATTTCTCATAATTCATAATAAAGGAGGCTCTTATGTCGCAGATTACGAAGCGGGCGATGGAGGCAGCGCTGAAGAAGCTGCTGCTGGAGAAGCCGCTGACGAAGATTACGGTGAGCGATATTACGGAAGAGTGCGGTATGAACCGCATGACCTTCTATTATCATTTCAAGGATATTTATGATTTAGTGGAATGGTGCTGCGAGGAGGACGCAAGAGCAGCGCTGGACGGGAAAAAGACCCACGATACATGGCAGCAGGGGCTGCTGCAAATTTTCTATGCCGTCAAGGAAAATAAACCATTCATTATGAATGTCTACCGCTGCGTCAGCCGGGAGCGCGTGGAACAGTTCCTGTATCCGCAGGTGTACCATCTGGTGCGCGGCGTGCTGGACGAGGAGGTCGGCGACCGCTCCGTCTCCGAAAACGATAAGGAGTTCATCGCCAACTTCTATAAATACGGCTTCGTCGGCCTCATGCTGGAATGGATTCGGTGCGATATGCGCACCAAACCTGAGGAGTTGGTCGATCAGCTCAGCCTGCTGCTGGAGGGCAGCATGGAGGCTGCGCTTCAGCGCTGCGCATCCCATCAACCTCGGTAAAATGATAAAAATTTAGACAGCTTCGCCGCCGTGAAGAAAGTTTTATCACGGCGGCTTTTTTGTCGATTGTATAACCTTCTCCCGGCGTGGTATCCTACCATCACCGAAAGGTAATACAAGAAAGCGAGGTTTTGAACCATGTATTATTCCAGCGGTAACTATGAAGCCTTTGCCCGTCCCCGCAAGCCCGAGGGCGTCGATCATAAATCTGCCTATCTGGTAGGCTCCGGCCTGGCCGCCCTCACCGCCGCCTGCTATCTGGTGCGCGATGGTCAAATGAAGGGCGAGCGCATCCACATTTTCGAGAAGGATCCCGTGTCCGGCGGCGCGTGCGACGGCCGCAAGTATGACGTGGGCTACATGATGCGCGGCGGCCGCGAGATGGATAACCATTTCGAGGTTATGTGGGATCTGCTGCACTCCATTCCCTCGCTGGAGACCGAGGGCGCCAGCGTGCTGGACGAGTATTACTGGCTGAACAAGGAAGACCCCAACTTCTCCCTGTGCCGTGCCACCGAGAACTGCGGTCAGGACGCGCACACAGACGGCAAGTTCGCTATCTCCGACAAGGGCGCGATGGAGATTATGCACCTGTTCTTCACCCCTGATGAAGACCTGTACGACAAGCGCATCACCGATGTGTTCGACGACGAGGTGTTCTCCTCCAACTTCTGGCTGTATTGGCGCACCATGTTCGCCTTCGAGAACTGGCACAGCGCGCTGGAAATGAAGCTGTACATCAAGCGCTTCATTCACCACATCGGCGGTCTGCCCGACTTCAAGGCTCTGCGCTTCACCCGCTACAATCAGTACGAGTCCATCATCCTGCCCATGGAGAAGTACCTGAAGGATCATGGCGTGCAGTTCCACTACTCCACCAAGGTCACGGATGTGCGCTTCGAGATCAAGGGCGACCGCAAGCAGGCGACCTCCATCACCGTGGAGCACGAGGGTCAGCAGAGCGTCATTGATCTGACCGAAAACGATCTGCTGTTCATCACCAACGGCGGCTGCGTAGAGAGCAGCACCTACGGCGATCAGAACACCCGCGCCGCTTACGACACGAGCCTGAAGCCCGGCAACGGCTGGGATTTGTGGAAGAAGATTGCGGCGCAGGATCCCAGCTTCGGTCATCCGGAGAAGTTCTGCGGCAATCCCGAAGAGACCAACTGGATGAGCGCGACCATCACCACGCTGGACGACAAGATCCCGCCGTATATTCAGCGCATCTGCAAGCGCGACCCCTTCACCGGCCACACCGTCACCGGCGGCATTGTGACCGCGAAGGATTCCAACTGGCTGATGTCTTGGACGCTGAACCGTCAGCAGCAGTTCAAGGATCAGCCCAAGAACCAGCTGTGCGTTTGGGTTTACGGTCTGTTCACGGACAAGCCCGGCAACTATGTGAAGAAGCCCATGCGTGAATGTACCGGCAAGGAGATCTGCATGGAGTGGCTGTATCACATGGGTGTGCCGGAGAGCGAGATCGAGGAGCTGGCGGAGAAGCACGCCAACAGCGTGCCCGTCATGATGCCCTACATCGACGCGTTCTTCATGCCCCGCCGTGCGGGCGACCGTCCCGACGTTGTGCCCCAAGGTGCGGTGAACTTCGCCTTCATTGGTCAGTTCGCCGAGGTGCCGCGTGACACGATCTTCACCACCGAATATTCCATGCGCACCGGCATGGTGGCTGTGTACACCCTGCTGAACGTGGATCGCGGCGTGCCTGAGGTTTGGGGCAGCACCTACGATGTGCGCTCTCTGCTGGACGCAACGGTGAAGCTCCGCGACGGCAAGAAGCTCACCGACATGGAGCTTCCTCTCGTTGAGCGCATCGCCCTCAAGGAAGTCCTGAAGAAGGTCTCCGGCACCGACATCGAAAAGCTGCTCAAGGAATATAATGTGATTTAATAGAGGCTTCTGGGGGAGAGGCCGCTTC
>USCW01000303.1 GCA_900553315.1 uncultured Eubacteriales bacterium | reverse complement strand
TGCCGAGGTTAGAGTGCCGTCCCTGCGACATTTCGGGGATCAGCTCCTCCACCACCACATACAGCATCGCGCCCGCCGCAAAGCTCAGCAGATACGGCAGCGCAGGCACAATGGCAGTAGCCGCCAGAATCGTCAGCGCCGCTCCGATGGGCTCCACGATCCCGGACAGCACACCGCTGACAAAGGCGCGGCATTTGCTCATGCCCTCTGCCCGCAGGGGCATGGAAATGATCGCGCCCTCGGGCAGATTCTGAATGGCGATGCCCAGCGCCAGCGCCAATGCACCCGCCGCGGAGATCTGCGCATTCCCGGCCAGATAGCCTGCGTAGACCACACCCACGGCCATGCCCTCGGGAATGTTGTGCAGCGTCACCGCCAGCACCATCATGGTCGTGCGCTGAAGGCGGCTGTGCGGGCCTTCGCAGTCGTTGCTGCTGCGGTGCAGGTGGGGGATCACGTGATCCAGCAGCAGCAGGAACAGAACACCCACCCAGAAGCCCACGGCGGCGGGCACAAAGGCCCATTGCCCCATGGCGGAGGACTGCTCAATAGACGGAATCAGCAAACTCCACACGGAGGCCGCCACCATCACCCCGGCGGCGAACCCGGTCAAGGCCCGCTGAACTTTGTCGCTCAGCCCGCCCCGCATAAAAAACACCAGCGCAGAGCCCAGCGACGTACCCAGAAACGGAATCAGAATCCCATAGACAGCTTCCGACACAATAGCTGCTCCTTTCTTTCGTACACTGCCTTAATCGTTCTGCGTTCCCCCTGCCGGTTCCTGCCGCCTCCCGATGCCAGTTCCCGCAAAGGCTGTATGGGGCGCGAAAAATTTTCTTTTTGCCGATTCACCTATTTACATACTGGGTAAATAGGTATATGATGGGTGCGGTTTTCCAACCGGTAAGGAGGTTATCGTCATGATTTCATCCAAGGGACGATATGCCCTGCGCGTGATGATGGTGCTGGCTGATCGGGCGGATCAATGCTTTGTGCCCCTGCGGGAGATCGCCGAGGACGAGGATATTTCCCTGAAATATCTGGAGTGCATCATGCGCACGCTGGTGGGCGCAGGCATGGTGGAGGGCGTTTGCGGCAAGGGCGGCGGCTATCGGCTGTGCCGCGCACCGGAAACCTATCGCGTGGGCGATATTCTCCGGCTGATGGAAGGCTCGCTTTCCCCCGTTTCCTGCGTGGAGGATGGGCCGCGCGCCTGCGACAAATCCTGCAGGTGCCGTGCCTATCCCGTGTGGAAGGGACTGGCGGATCGCATTGAAGAATACCTGGACGGCATCACGCTGGCCGATCTGATTCAAAAGGCAATACCGCACAAATGAGTTGGTGCGATGGCGAATGCATTTTTTGTCAGATGCGATTGCAGAAATCGAAGGTTTACTGGAGGTAAATCGAGATTTCTGCAAGAAGCAGATGGCAGAAAAGGCATCGCCAGCGCTGCCGACGAATTGTGCGGTAGTGCCAAAAGGATCACACCGCGCCGGAGAGCGCCGAACAATAAATGGAGGCAGACAGCATGGGCAGCAATCAGTTGTTGGAAGTCAAGAATCTGCACGTCAGCGTGGAGGACGAGGAGATTCTTCACGGCGTTGATTTGACGGTGAACCGTGGGGAAACCCACGTTTTGATGGGCCCGAACGGCGCGGGCAAATCCACCTTGGGCTACGCGCTGGTGGGCAATCCCCGCTATCAGGTGACGGCGGGCGAAATTCTGTTCAAGGGACAGCGCGTGGAGGAGGAAAGCGTGGACAAGCGTGCCCGTGCCGGCATGTTCCTTTCCTTCCAGAATCCGCTGGAGGTGCCGGGCATCACCCTGAGCGCCTTTATCCGCAGCGCCTTGGAGCAGCGTCAGGGAAAGCGTCTGCGCCTGTGGGACTTCAAGAAGGAGTTGGAAAAGGCCATGGAGCTGCTGCAAATGGATCCCTCCTATGCAGAGCGCGACCTGAACGTGGGCTTCTCCGGCGGCGAAAAGAAAAAGGCGGAGATCCTGCAAATGCTGATGCTGAAGCCGGATTTTGCCATTCTGGACGAGACGGACTCCGGTCTGGACGTGGACGCGGCCCGCACGGTATCCCGCGGCATTGAGGAATATCACAAGCAATGCAGCGGAGGTCTGCTTATCATCACCCACAGCACGCGTATTCTGGAATCCCTGCCCGTGGATTACACCCACATTTTGGTGGACGGCCGCATGGTCAAGACCGGCGACGCGTCGCTGGTGGAGGAGATCAACGAGCGCGGCTTTGCCGCCTATGAGCAGACAGGCCGGGAGGCATAAGCATGGACGAGAAGACCTATGTTGCGGATATTGACCGCAGCGTTTACGACATTCGGGACGACGAGAAGGACGCTTATAAATTGCAGGCGGGTCTGACCCCGGCCATTGTGGAGCAGCTTTCCAAGGAAAAGCACGATCCTCAATGGATGCAGCTGTTCCGGCTGCACGCCCTGCAAATTTACAACAGCATGGACATGCCCGACTGGGGCCCCTCCATCGAGGGACTGGACATGGATCACATCGTCACCTACGTCCGTCCCAACACCAACATGAAAAATAAGTGGTCCGAGGTGCCGCAGGACATCAAGGACACCTTTGAGCGGCTGGGCATTCCGCAGGC
>USCW01000302.1 GCA_900553315.1 uncultured Eubacteriales bacterium | reverse complement strand
GCTGACAGAGCCGCCGCGACCTTTGCGGCGTGGGGTACGGACGATCTTGGGAGGACAAAACAAAAGGCTCTCTCCGCAGAGGGAGCTAAGCGAGCCCCATGCACGAAAAAATCCGATGGCACTCGCCATCGGATTTTTAACGTGCCTCTCCACGCTGCACGTCCGCGGCGGCTCTGTCAGCCGCCGTGGACTCAACCAAGCCTATCAGAGACCACCCGCCTCTCAGGCAGAACCACCTCCGAAGAAGCAATCAACTCAAACGCCAGCCGCTCTTCGGGAGAGGGGGGCCGGGGGAGAGGCGCTTCTCTCAGAGAAGCGGCCTCTCCCCCAGAATCTCCCTTCCCTCGCACCTCTTGCAATCTTCAAACTTCTGTGATATACTTGAAAAGTCAAAGATAGTCAGGCTTTGACTTGAAATGAGGCGAAGGATTATGCGATTAAGCGATACGATTGAGAGCTTCATCAAAGAGCTGCTGTCTCAGGACGAGACGGAGGTCGAACTGAAGCGAAATGAACTGGCAGAATATTTCGGCTGCGCACCGTCGCAGATCAATTATGTGCTGGCCACAAGATTTACGCCGGATCACGGCTATGTCATCGAAAGCCGCAGGGGCGGCGGGGGATATATCCGCATCGTGCGGGTGGTGAAGTCCGGCAGTCAGCATCTGCTGTACTTGATCCATGAGCGCATCGGCGACAGCATCAGCGAAGTGGAGGCCGCGCATCTCATCAGCCAACTGGCGGAGCAGAAGCTCGTTACACAGCAGGAGGCGGAGATCATGCGCGCCGCGATCTCGGCACAGGCCGTGTCGATTCCTGTTCCTGACGCGCTGAAGGATGCGGTGCGCGCTCGCACGCTGAAAAGTATGCTCATTGCGATCGCAAGACAGAATCGGACACAGGAGCGCACCATACTGCCCGCCGTCATAGATTATAGGGAGCCGAACCGGGTTCCCCAAAGGAAGGAGTAAATGCCCGTGCTTTGCGAAGAATGCAAGACGAACGAAGCCTCGTATACCATTTCCGTCATGGTAGGCGGCGAAATTACCACCCGTCACCTCTGCGGCGACTGCATGGCGAAAATGAACATGGACATTGCCAGCGGCAATATTAAGAGTCTGCTGTCTACCATATTATCCGCCATTACGGGGGATACTGCCCCTGGGAGCGCCGAAAAGGACGTGACCTGTCCCCGGTGCGGCATGACCCTCAGTGAGTTCACCCGCACGGGTCATCTGGGCTGCCCCAAGTGCTATGAAGCCTTCCGGGAGCAGCTTCAGCCAATGCTGCTGCAAATCCATGGCCGGGTGCAGCACGCGGGGCGTCAGCCCCTCTCCACCGCAGAGGAGCAGCGGAAACGCTCCGCCACCGAACAGCTCCAGCGGCAAATGGAACAGGCCGTGGCGCTGGAAGACTTTGAAACGGCGGCTAAGCTGCGCGACCAGATTCGCGCCCTGTCCGTCAGCGGGGAGGAAGAAGCATGAGCGAACAGGATGTTGTGCTGTCCTCCCGCGTGCGGCTGGCACGAAACTATGAGGACCTGCCCTTTGATCTGGGCGAAAAGCCGGAGGCGGCCGCCATGTGCGTGGCGCGTACCGTACAGGCCCTTGGTCTGGAAGAGGACGAACCGCAGGGCAATCTCATTCGCCTGCGGGATTTGACTCCCATCCAGCAACAGAGCCTTGCGGAAAGCCATAAGATCAGTAAAGACTTGCTGTCCCACGCCGCTACCGCCGCCGTGCTTCTGCGGGAACAGGAGAACCTCTCCATCATGATGAATGAAGAGGATCACCTCCGCATTCAGGCCATGAGCGACGGCCTTGATCTGCCCGGTGCAGCGGAAAAATGCTTCCACGCCGAGGATCAGCTTTCCCGGCACGTGACCTTCGCCTTCGACGAACAGCTGGGCTATCTGACCGCATGTCCCACCAATACCGGGACAGGAATGCGGGCAAGCCTGCTGCTGCACTTGCCCATGCTTACCCTGTGCAAGCAAATGGGTAACGTGGGTCAGATCGTCGCTAAGGTGGGATTGACCATCCGCGGCGTGTACGGCGAGGGCTCCGAGGCGCTGGGCAATCTGTATCAGGTGTCCAATCAGGTGACGCTGGGGCGCACCGAGCAGGAGCTTATCAGCGCCGTCACCGCTGTGGGACATCAGTTGTCCGACATGGAACGCGCTATGCGGGATAAGTCACAGGCAGTGAGCCGTATCAATTTGGAGGACGCTGTTTTCCGGGCGTGGGCGCTGCTGAGCAACGCACGCATGATGCCCCAGCAGGAGTTCTTCCGGCTGTGGACGAGTCTGCGGCTGGGCGCGGCTATGAAGGTGCTGGACATGCCCATCGAGCGGGTGGATGCGCTGCTGATCGAGTGTCAGGACGCGCACCTGTGCGCATGGGAGGAAGCTGCGCTGGAAGGCGCTGCGTTGAACGAAGCACGCGCACGGCGGTGCCGGGAAATGATGAAAGCATGAGCTTGCTTTCTTTCGCTTGCGTAATCAAGAAGCGTAAAAAGAAGCGTAGGCAGGTCGCGGCGGCTCTGTCAGCCGCCGTGACCATAACCAACTTGCAAGGAATCGCGCCCAACTCACATGGGGACGCAAGCTGGGAGGAAAGGTCAAGCTTATTCCCAGACGCTCTTCGGGAGGGAGCGCGAGGGAGGGGCTTCTCTCAGAGAAGCCGCCTCCC
>USCW01000301.1 GCA_900553315.1 uncultured Eubacteriales bacterium | reverse complement strand
TGAGAGAAGCGCCTCTCCCCCAGACCCCCTCTCCCGAAGAGCGGCTGGCGTTTGGGTTGCGCGTTTCTGCGGAGTTGGTTCCGCCTGAGAGTGTGGGCTGTCTCCGATAGGCGGGTATGAGTCCACGGCGGCTGTGCTTGAGGTTACTGTACACGCAACCTCAAGGGCCGCGAAAGCCGGGGAGAAGGGCAGCCTGCAACCACCCGAATATGGTCTTCGGGAGGGGGCCCGGGGGGAGGGGCTTCTGGCACAGAAGCCGTCTCCCCCGGAGTACCTCCCCTTTTACGAAAGGAGTTTTTTGATGAAAAGGGAAAAGTTTAATAAGCTGTTTGAGATGGGATGGGAGGAGAATCCGAAGAACGGGAAACCGAAAAGGGTTGCGAGGTATATTGGGAAATATTACCGCGTGGAGCTGGCGGCGCGGGATCAGGCGCGGCCTTGGCTGATCGCGGAGGGTGTGGCGGCGCTGGCGCTGTTTCTGGTCGGCGGACTGGTGAATAATCTGGGAAGCCATTGCGCGTGGGTCGTGCCGTTTTACGCGGTGACGGTGCTGCCGGTATTCTACTTCATGCTGGGCGTGGGACGGCTTTGCAGAGGCAAGGAGCGCATTACGCAAATGGACTTGGAGGACGGCATCCAGCGGGGTCAGCGCAGCGCGCTGGGTCTGACGGTGCTTGGTGCGCTGTGGGTGCTGTCGGATTTGGTGTTCCTGATCGCACGGGGCGCCGGCGGTCAGCTGGGACGCGAGCTGATCTTCATGCTGTGCGGTGCGGCGACTGCAGGAATTGGCGTGCTGGCCGGGAAGCAGTTGAAAGGGATCGGCGTGACGGAAGAAATGCAGGAAGTTACGCAGGAGGAAAAGTGAAAGAAAAGGCGAAGCCGGGGCGGCTTCGCCTTTTTGCGTGAGGGAAGAGGGCGCTGCGGTGCTGTGATGCTGCGGCGGGAGAGTAAAGGCAATACCGCACAATTTGTTGGCAGCGTAGGCGATGCCTTTTCCGCCATCTGCTGCTTGCAGATTTTTCGATTTACCTCCAGTAAACCTTCAAAATCTGCCATTGCATCTGACGAAAAATTCATTCGCCTCCGCACCAACTCATTTGTGCGGTATTGCCTATATTCTCCTTATGGTTCTATAAAAGAAATGAAGCAGGGAACGTTTACTGACATTGAGTACAGCGGCCATAAAAAAGAAGACAAGACGAGAAGGATTTCTTGAGGATCATGGATGCAATCATTCCATGGGATGCATAGGCGGGTGTCATTGAACCGTATTATCCCAAGGGAAAACGGGGACGTCCGTCTATGGGTATCGAAAAATGCTGAGGGGGCTTCTCTTAGAGAAGCCCCCTTCCTCGCGCTTGCTCATCCTACTATTTTTGTGCTATACTGGGGCGTATATGAACGGAGGTAGGGTGGCTTCATGAAGCTGAAGAAGCTTGAGATTTACGGATTCAAGTCGTTTGCCCAGCGCACGGAGATCGTGTTCAACGAGGGCATTACGGGAATCGTGGGTCCGAACGGCAGCGGCAAGAGCAATATTGGCGACGCGGTGCGCTGGGTGCTGGGTGAACAGAGCGCCAAAACCCTGCGCGGCGCGAAGATGGAGGACGTTATTTTCAACGGCACCCAGAAGCGTAAGCCCCTGAGCTACTGCGAGGTGTCGCTGGTCTTTGACAACGAGGATCGCGCCCTGCCCATGGACTTTGCCGAGGTGGCCGTGACCCGCCGGGTCTATCGCAACGGCGAAAGCGAATATTATTTGAACCGCTCTGCCTGCCGCCTGAAGGACATTATTGACCTGTTCCGCGACACGGGCATCGGCAAGGAAGGCTATTCCATTATCGGTCAGGGCCGCATTGACGATATTCTCTCCCAGCGGGGCGAGGATCGCCGTCAGGTGTTCGAGGAGGCTGCGGGCATCGTCAAGTTCAAGGCCCGCAAGGAAGAGGCTGATAAAAAACTCCAGCGTACGCTGGAAAACATGGAGCGCGTGGAGGACATCATTCAGGAGCTGGAACGGCAGTTAGCTCCATTGGAAAAGCAGGCGGAGACGGCCCGCGAATATATGGAGCTTTCCAAGGAGCTTCGCGTCCTTGATTTGAACCTGTTCCTGCTCAAGCACGACCGGTTCAAGGCGCGCATTGCCGAGCTGGACGAAAACCTCGCCACGCTGAACGCCATTCTTCGCCAGAACGAGGAGGCGCTTGCGGAAAAGACCGCCGCACGGGATCAGCAGCAAACGCTGATTGAGGAGCTGGAAGGCCGCATCACCGCCGCACGGAACGAGCTGATGAACTGCGCCGACCGGGTGCATACGCTCAAGACCGAACTTGCCACCCTCGCCTCCCGCCGGGAGGCAAGGGAAGAAACCATCCGCCGCATGAACGACGAGCAGAACGACGCACGGGCGCGACTGGCAGAATTGGAAAAGGCCTCCGGCGAGCAGGACGGCGGACTGTCTCGGCAGCAGGAGCTGTTGAACGCGGCACAGCAGAGCCTCCGCGATGCGACCGAAGCGCAGGAACGCCTTGCCCGGGAGGAGACTGAAAAGGAACAGGCTCTGGAGGACTACAAGGCTCAAATGCTGGAGGCCATGAACCGTTCCTCCAACCTGCGCAATGACCAGACCCGGCAGACTACCATGCGGGCGCAGATGGACAGCCGCTTGCAGGAATTGACCGCGCAGGACGCGCAGCTGGCG
>USCW01000300.1 GCA_900553315.1 uncultured Eubacteriales bacterium | reverse complement strand
GGAGGGAGCGCGAGGGAGGGGCTTCTCTTAGAGAAGCCGCCTCCCTCGCAACCCCTCGTCCGTCCCCCTCGTCACGTTCTCGCGCAGTCTTGAACTTCGTTTCGTAATAGACCCATGGCGTGCGGGATGGTGTCTAGGAAGACGTCCATGCTTTCCATGCAGGCCTTGGGGCTGCCGGGGAGATTGATAATGAGAGTCTTGCCGCGAATGACCGACTGAGCGCGGGAGAGCATCGCGTGCTTCGTGATCTGCATCGACGCGGCGCGAATCGCCTCCGCAATGCCGGGAGCCAGGCGCGTTGCCACCGCCAGCGTCGCCTCCGGGGTCGTGTCGCGGGGCGAAAAGCCCGTGCCGCCCGTGGTCAGAATCAAATCCAGCTGACGCTGATCCGCCAAACGGATCAGGTGTGTCTTCAGCAGCGACTGCTCGTCCGCAATCAAAATCTGCTCGACTACCTCATAGCCGTTCTGCTTCAAGCGCTCCACGATCGCGGGGCCGCTCTTGTCTTCGCGCTCCCCACGCGCACCCTTGTCCGAAAGCGTAATCACCGCCGCCTGCCAAGGCCGCGGCTCCTTCCGGGGCTCGATCACCATCTCGTCCCCCACATGAATGGTACCGCTTTCCAGCACGCGGGCAAACACACCCTCCCGGGGCATGATGCAGTCGCCCATTTTTTTGTAGATTTCACAATGGCTGTGGCATTCCTTGCCGATCTGCGTCATTTCCAGCAGCACCTCGCCGCAGCGCAGCAGCGTCCCCACCGGCAGCGCACGGAAATCAAAGCCGTCCACCACCAGATTTTCGCCAAAGGCCCCGGGAATCACCCCTGCGCCCTTCTCATTGAACGCCGCGATCTTGTCCGCGCTGAGCAAGCTCACCTGACGGTGCCAGCTGCCCGCGTGCGCATCGCCGTCAATACCCCAGTTCACCTCAAAATATCCGCTGTTCACGTCGTGCTTCTGAATGCCGCGACGGTCGCTGGTGCAGACCGCAATCACCTTGCCCATGGTGTTCATCCTCCAATTTCATTCATCCGGCGGCTCTCCGCGTCCGCCACCGTTTCCAGAAAGCCGTGCCGCTGCGGCTTATTCGCAATCGCATCCGCCAGCGTCTCCCGCACCTGCGCGTCCGTTGCTCCGCCGCGCAGCAGCGCCCGCAGATCAACACCCGCCTTGTGGTTCAGGCACAGCTTCAAAAAGCCGTCCGCCGTTAAGCGTACCCGATTGCATTGGTCGCAAAATTCATGGCTCAAGGGGCTGATGAACCCCAGCGAGCCCACAAAGCCCGCCGGACGCACATACTTCGCCGGGCCGTAGCCGTGTACCGACGTATCCGCCGCCATTGCGCCAAAAGCCGCCTCCATACGCGCCATCATCTCGTCCGTAGGAATGGGCGCAAGCCCCTTGCCGCAGCCCAGCGGCATCAATTCAATGAAGCGCACGCAGATGGGCCGCGTCCGTGCCAACTCCGCCACCTGCGTCAAGCCGGCGTCGTTCATGCCCCGCACGGGCACCGCATTAATCTTTACCTTCAAGCCCGCCGCCAGCGCCTCGTCAATGACGCGAAGCACCGTGTGCACGTCGCCGCCCCGGGTCATGGTACGGAAGATCTCTGCGTCCACGCTGTCCATGGAAATGTTTAGCGAGGTAAGACCCTTTGCCTGCGCCTCGGCAATGCGGCCGTCCAGCAAAAGACCGTTGGTGGTCAGCGCAATAGTTTCAATGCCGGGAATGTGGTGAAGCATATCCACCAGCTCCAAGCAGCCCTTGCGGGCCATGGGCTCGCCGCCCGTCACCCGAAGATGCCTCACGCCCAGCGCCGCCGCCTGACGGACAACGCGAACGATCTCCTCATAGTTCAGCACGTCCTCGTGCCGAAAGGACTGCACGCCGCCCTCGGGCATACAGTACACGCAGCGCAGGTTGCAGCGATCCGTGATGGAAATGCGCAGATAGTCAATACTCCGACCGCAATGGTCAATCATCCTGCGCCACCTCAAACTCCGGATCGTTGACAAAGCATCCGCTCTTGCCGCCGGTCTTTTTCGCCAAATGAATGCCGCCGATCTCCATGCGCTTGTCAATGGCCTTGCACATATCGTAAATGGTCAAAAGCGCCACGGAAACGCCGGTCAGCGCCTCCATTTCCACGCCCGTCTGCCCCTTCAGGGAGGCGGTGCATACGCACTCGATCTCGCTGGTTTCCTCCAGAATGTTGAAGTCCACCGAGGTTTTGCCGATCATCAGCGGGTGGCACATAGGGATAAGGTCGCTGGTGCGCTTCACCGCCATGATGCCCGCCACACGCGCCACGCCCAGCACGTCGCCCTTAGCGGCGCTGCCCTCGCGGATGGCTGTCATGGTATCGGCGCTCACGCGGATGCGGCCCTTGGCGATGGCCGTGCGGCTCGTCTCCTGCTTGGCGGTCACGTCCACCATCACAGCTCGCCCATGGGTATCGAAATGCGTCAGCTTCTCTATCATATCAAGATGACCTCTACTTCATCGTTTGCTTGCAGCGGACCCGTGCCCGCAGGAATATCGATCAGGCAGTTGCAGCCGATGTTCGCGGACAGGGAGCCGCTGGAATGGTTGCCCGCCGCGGGCGTGACCGCCGTGCCGTCAAAGGTCGCACGAATGAGCCGCCGTCCGTGGCTGGCCTTGGCAAAAAATTCCACAACATTTTCCCCATTTTCGAATTGTAAAAATTCAGGGCGAGT
>USCW01000299.1 GCA_900553315.1 uncultured Eubacteriales bacterium | reverse complement strand
GAGGGAGCGCGAGGGAGGGGCTTCTCTCAGAGAAGCCGCCTCCCTCGCATACCCTTCGCTCGCTCCCATCCACTTTATGCGCGAATAGCGGCGGCGTATTTTTCTTTGGCTGCCTTTTGAATTTTGTCCATGGCGGCGGTGATCTCCTGCTCGGTCAGGGTGCGGTCAGAGCCGCGGAAAACGAAGGAGAAGGCCACCGACTTCATGTCTTTGCCCAGAAGCGGACTGCGGTATACGTCGAACATCTTCGCGTCCTCAAGGATCGCCCCCGCCGCACGCGCCATGTCCGCCATCAGCGGACCCACCGGCGTGCTCTCTGGCATCACCAGCGAAATATCGCGGCTCACCGCAGGATAACGCGGCATCGGCTTCACCGCACCCATAGGCTGGGACAGCTCCGCAATCGTCGCCAAGTTCAGCTCCGCAATCAGCGCACGCGCCGGCATGTCAAAGTTCTCCCGCACCGCAGGATGTACCTCGCCCAGCACGCAAACCACCTTGTCCTCGTGCATCAGCTTCGCGCAGCGGCCCGGATGATGATAGCTCTCGCCGCCCGCCACAATCTCAAAGGCAATGCCCCGATGGTGCAGCAAACGCTCCACCGCACCGCGCAGCGCATAGAAATCCGCATCCTTGCCGTACATACCTAAGCACAGCGTCTGCGTTTCCGTGGGCAGACCCTCCGCCGTGGGATGCAGCGGATCAAAGACCGCCGCCGCCTCGTACAGACGCGCCATCTCGTTGCCGCGGTTCATGTTCAGCGCCAGCGTCTTCAGCATTCCGGGCGCCAGCGTGGAACGCATCACCGACGTGTCCTCACCCAAGGGATTGCGAATCTGCAGGGGCTTGAGCCGCGCATCGTCCGCAGGCAGATTCAGCTTCTCAATGTCCTTCGGGCTAACAAAGGAGAAATTCATGATCTCATAGAAGCCCATACCCTGCAGCTGCTCCGCCAGATCGTCCTTCAAGCGCATCCGATCATTGCGACCGCCGGGAGTCGTCTCGCCGCGCAGCAGCGTGCCCGGAATCTTGTCATAGCCGTAAATGCGCAGCACTTCTTCGGAAAGGTCAGCCTCGCCATCCACGTCCATGCGGAAATCCGGCACCGTCACCGTCAGCGCGTCGCCGTCCCGCTCCACGCCGAAATACAGGGACTTCAAAATGCGCTCAACATCCTCGGCGGGAATGTCCACACCCGTGCGCTGAGCGATCCGCTTGCAGGAGCCCGTGATTACCTGCTTGCCCTCGGGGGCAGGATACAGATCAATGATGCCGCTGACCACGTCGCCCGCGTCCAGCTCGCATACCAACTGGCACGCACGCTGCATGGCCTCCATGGCCGTCTTCACGGAAACACCCTTCTCAAACCGACCGGAGGACTCGGTGCGAATACCCAGACTGCGGCTGGTCACACGGGTGGACGCACGGTCGAATACCGCGCATTCGAACATCATCGTGTGGGTCTTTTCGGTGATCTCGCTTTCCTCGCCGCCCATGATGCCCGCCAGACAGGAGGGCTTCTGCGCATCGCAGATCACCAGCTGACCGGGGGTCAGCGGATGCGGCTTGCCGTCCAGCGTGGTGATGTGCTCACCCTCCACCGCCTTGCGCACGATGATGTGATGCCCCTCTACCATGTCCAAGTCAAAGGCGTGCATGGGATGGCCCGTCTCCAGCATCACAAAGTTCGTGATGTCCACCACGTTATTGATGGAGCGCATTCCCGCGCCATGCAGATACTTCCGCAGCCACATGGGGGACGGCCCCACGCGAACATCCTTCATCACGCGGGCAATGTACCGGGGGCACAGATCGGCGGCCTCCACGTCTACCTTCACATAGTCGTGAACGTCGCCGCCGCATTCCTTCACGGTGATCTCCGGCTGATGGAACTCCGTGCCGCAGGCCACCGCCGTCTCGCGGGCCATGCCCCAGACGCTCAGACAGTCGGGACGGTTCGCCAGCACCTCGAAATCCATCACCGTGTCGTCAATACCCAGAATGGGCCGCACATCCGCACCCAGCGGATGATCCTCTTGAAAAATCAGCAGACCCGCAGAGCCCACGGAGGGGTACAGCTCCACCGGCACGCCCAGCTCGTCAGAGGAGCAGAGCATACCCTCGCTGACCACGCCGCGCAGCTTGCCCTTCTTGATCTTCACGCCGCCGGGCAGGTGCGCACCCACCTTAGCCACGGGCACCAGAATCCCCGCCTCGCAGTTCGGCGCACCGCAGACGATTTGCAGGGGCTGTTCCTCGCCTACGTCCACGGTCGTAATATGCAGGTGGTCGCTGTCGGGATGGGGCACGCAGGTCAGCACCCGGCCGACCACTACATTATCCACCTCTGCGCCGAGGTTTTCGTAGCCCTCCACGCCGTCGCCGCACATAATCATGCGGTTCATATAAGTTTCGGGATCCATGGGAATTTTCGCATATTCGTTGATCCATTGCATGGGAATCTTCATGGAAAAATCCTCCTTCTATGTGAATAGGAGTTCAATGATAAAAGCTGTCCTCCACCAGCCGCAGGGAGCGGAGAAGGTGAAGTAAGTATCTGAAAAAGCAAAGGGCGCGATTGCCAGCGGAGGGGGATATTCTCAGTCTGCCTTCGGCTGACAGCTCCCTCTGCGGAGGGAGCCTTTTTGGGGCCGCGTCTGCGGACGCAGAATTTCGCCTCTGCGGAGGCGACCAAAGGGCTTTCCGATCGCCCTTTGGAAACC
>USCW01000298.1 GCA_900553315.1 uncultured Eubacteriales bacterium | reverse complement strand
CGAAGGGGTGGCGGGGGCGATCGGAAAGCCACCGCCTCGTGCCCAAAGGGCACGAAACACGAACTTGTGGCGGCTACGCCGCCACCCCTAGCCTCCTTCCGCAGCAGCGGATGGTGGAAGATATACTCCTCTTGCCCCTTTTCTCACGTAAAAAGTGAAGGAAGCCGCATTTTCCTAATCCCCGCGTCTTCCTTCACTTTGGGCATTTCTTTACTTTTCCAGCTGGCTGGTGCAATGGGGGCACCGAGTCGCTTCAATGTCGATCTCCGTCTTGCAATAGGGGCACTTCTTCGTGGTGGGTGCGGCGGGAGCCTCGGGCTTCTTGCCAATGGTCAGCAGCTTATTGATGCCGCGCATCAGGCAGAAAAGGATGAACGCCATGATAATGAAATTGACCACGGCGGAGAGAAACGAGGAGGCAAAGCCGCCCACGTCCTGCCACGTGTAGCTGGCTACGCCGGTCAGCTCATTCAGAATAGGATTGATGAAATTATCGGTCAGCGAAGTCACAATGCCGGAAAAAGCGCCGCCGATAATCACGCCGACGGCCATATCCATCACATTGCCGCGCAGCGCAAACTTCTTGAATTCTTCCATGAACTTGACAAAGGCCTTTCCCTGCTTCTCTATTTTCATGATGCATCCTCCTCATTCCGCGTGTGCGGAGCTTCATCGTTTTCCTGCGGGTTATACAAACGTGCTCAGTATAGCAGTCTGCAAGGAAACTTGCAAGGCGTGAAGCGCAAAAAACAGGATACACGGAGGTTTGCAAAGCCGTCATTGCAGGGTTTTCAGCAGGGAAAAGCGAACATAAAGCAGAATGGCCTTGAAGATACACAGGTAAGAGAGGAATGTCCCAATGAGCATAGCAAACGAAAAGCAGCCCCTGCCCCGGGCGCGAATGCGCCGTAACGGAGCAGTCAGGCTGATGGACGCGGCGGCGCTTGCGGTGCTTGCCGGATGGCTGGTGCTGGCGCTGGGCGTATGGTATCCGCAGCATGCGGCGGACACAGCGGCGGCGGCTTCACCGTATCTTGCCGCCTTGCAGGAGCGGACGGCGCTGACCTTGACGGAGCTTTGGCATCTGACGCTGCTGGTTATGCAGGGCGGCGGTGCGCTGTTCATGTTTCTTGGCGCGGCGCTGTGGCGGCTGCATGTGCGCCATCATGCGTTGCCCTATGGCAGGCAGGCACGGCGGGCGGTGCATACCTGCCGCGCAGCGGGTGCGGGCATCCTGCTGGTGCAGGGCGTCTTGGCCTATGCGGCATGGCATGCGGGGCTGCAAGGGCTGACGGGCGCATCCGTGTGGACGTATGTCTGCGTGCTGGGGGCGTTTCCGCTGAATTATCTTCTGAGCGTATTTCTGCGGTATTTCGGCGCACCGGCGGCGTTCGCGGCCCGTCGGGGCGTGTTTCGCCGGGTGTAGGAAGGGAGGTGCGGCGGTCATGAAGCTTTATCTGATTGCCGTGGGCGGCATGGGACATCGGGTGCTGGAAAGCCTTGTTTGGAGTGCGGCGGCGGACGTGCTGACCTTTCCCGAGGGGATCAAACTGCTCAGCGCAGACGTGGACGCATCCTCTGCGGAGAACAAGCGGGTACGACAGCACGTCGCGGACTACGAAGCGGTGCGCACGCTGCTGGACAGTCTCCCCTACACCCATCGAGGCTTTCAAACGCCTCTGCGGCTGCATGAATGGACAATGGACGTGCCTTCCTCCGTGGAAGCGCAAACGAACGCTTCGCCGCAGGGACGGCTGCTGGCCCGTGCGCTGTTTACGCCCGAAGAGCAGTCGCAGACAGCCGAAGATGGCTTTTGGGGGAACGCTGCGCTGGGAGCGCTGTGCTTTGCTCAGCGTATTGCACGCATGGACGCGGAGGCGGCGCAGGGGCAGCCCGACGCGCTGGCGGCGCTGCTGGCAGACATGCAGCAAGCCCTTGAAGCGGGCGAAAAGGTGCGCGTGCTGCTCTGCGGTGCAGCCGACGGCGGCACAGGCGCAGCGGGCGTGACGCTGCTGGCACAGCTTCTGCGGGAGCGTGTCGCCGCTGCGGAGATCGGTGCGCTGCTGACCCTTCCTGACGAAACAATGCGGAACGCAAAGGCTGTGCTGCGGGAATATAGCAGGACGGATTTTCTGCGCCAAGGCGAAGCAGCGCAGACCGGCGTACTGAACGCGCTGTATCTGCTGGGAACGCTGGCAGAAAACGACACCGCCGTCCAAGTGGGCACAAACCTTTCGAGGTGGCTGGCGGCCCGGTGCGCCGGACACTTTTTCACGGAACCCCTGCCTGACGGCCCAGCCCGATGCTATGACTATCAAATCAACGGCGTTCGTGCGGGCTGGAATCTATTTGTCCAAGAGGAAGCGCGTTACCGCCGGGCCTATGGCGGGCTGATGAAGGCGGCGCTGTGCTGGCGAGCCGAGCTATACCCTGAACTGCAAAAAAAGCTGACGACGCGCCGTCACCTGAAGGATCGCCGTCTGGGCTGGTACGCGGCAAACTTTCGCGGCATGAAGAAGCTTCCGGAGGTAGAACGCTCACGCATGATCGAGCAGTTAGCCGCGGCGGAGGCTTGCTTCAGCGGCTTTGCGTACTGGATGAACGGCATCATTGACGGACTGCCCGCCCCGCTGCGGCAGGGGCGCGAAATGGAAGAAGCACAGCAGGCCAGCCGCGAGAACCTCCGTCAGCTGATGGAGGAAAACGCACGGCATACCCTGTCCCTG
>USCW01000297.1 GCA_900553315.1 uncultured Eubacteriales bacterium | reverse complement strand
GTCTGGGGGAGAGGCGCTTCTCTCAGAGAAGCGGCCTCTCCCCCAGAAGCTCTCATCCGGGTCACTCTCTCGTTTCTTCGCTGGAAAGGATGAGGTTGCGGAGCTTGCGGGTCAGGGCGCTGGTGCCGTAGTCTACACGCTGGGTCATCATCAGGATCGTCATGTCTTCGGCGGGGAAGGTCGCAAAGTACGCACCCAGCCAGCCGTCCCAACCATATTCACCCTTCCGGGCCAAACCGGGATAACGCCCGGGCTCCAGCATCACACGCATCATCTTGCCATAGCTGAAGCCGTCCAGCGAACTCCACATATCCGCGTACGGCTGCGGGCCCAGCTGCGCGGAGGTGAAGAAGTCCACCGTCTCCGGGGCTAATAACTGCCCGGCAGCACACTTGCCGTGACGCAAGAGCATCGTCGCAAAGGCAGCATAATCATCCAGCGTGGAAACCAACCCCGCACCACCCGCGGCATAAGCGGGCTCCGCAGAATAAGCACCCACGCAGAGATTCAACTGTTCGTAGGGCACTAACGCGCCGGGGTTCTGGTAAACCTTCGCAAAACGGTCACGCTTCTCCGCAGGTACATAGAAGCCCGTGTCCGCCATGCCCAGCGGCTCAAAGAATTCTTCACGTAAGAATTGAGAGAAGGAACGCCCCGAGGCTACCTCCACAATGCCGCCTAATACATCCGCACAGGTGCCGTAGCGGAAATGACTGCCCGGCTGGAAGGCCAGCGGCAGCTCGCCAATCCGATTACAGAGCTCCACCGTGGTCATGCCCTTGCCTTGACGAATCCGCTCGTCGTTCTCTTCAAAGAGCTTCTTCGCCGCTAAACCCGCCACGTCCATGTCGTCCGGATAGCAGGTGCCCGCCGTCATGCCCAGTAAATCCATGATCGTTACGCTGCGGATGGCAGGAATCAGCTTCCCGCCCTCGGCAACTCTGGGGTGCGCGAATCCCGGCAGGAATTTTTCCACAGGGTCGAATAGGTCGATTACACCACGCTCCATCAGAAGCATGATCGCCGCAGCGGTGATCGGCTTGGTCTGGGAATAGAGGCGGCAAATGGTGTCCCGCGCCATGGGACGATTGTTCTCCCGATCCATCAGGCCGCCCTCAGCATAGGCGACTTCCTTGCCATGACGCAGTACCAAAACCGTTGCGCCGGGCAGCTCCTGCGCGTCCACCGCGCGCTGAATGCAGGCCGTAAGCTTTTCCTTGAGGGTCATTGCAGCATCCCGTCTTTCTTTCTCTCTTTTGCGCGTTGCGCTTAGGTACAGTATAACACAAAGGATCGTGGACGCAAACCTTCGAGATGTAAAATTTTCCCGGTCGCGGCGTTTTGGGGCTTTCCAAAGGGCGGAAGCTTGTGTATAATAGTGTCAATAAACCGAAAGGGGGAGTGACTGTGCCGGATACCTTCGACACGACCAAATTACAGCCAATTCAGGAATCGGGCAATGAGGCGCAGGATATCCTCATGTATGTCTACCATGCCCTGCAGGCCAAGGGCTATGACCCCATTACGCAGATCGTGGGCTACATCATTTCCGGCGATCCAACCTATATTACCAGCCATAATCATGCGCGCAGCATGATCTGCCGTCTGGAGCGGGATGAGATCTTGGAGGAGCTGGTGCGCTTCTATTTGGCAGGTCATACGGTGCAATGAAGCGAGTACGTTTAGGGCGCTCCGGGCTGATGGTTTCACCCTTGGCCATCGGTACGCTGACCATGAGTCCCCTGCAGAAGAATCTTCCGCCGGAACGCGGCGCGGAGATTCTTCTTTATGCTGCGGAAAAAGGGGTCAATCTGTTTGACACGGCGCAGTATTACGATACCTATGAGCCGCTTCGGCTGGCGCTGAAGCAGCGGCCTGATCTGCTGGTGTCCACCAAGTCCTATGCCTACGACCGTGCCGGGGCGGAGGCTGCCTTTGAGGAGGCGCGGAAGGCGCTGGACATGGACGTGATCCCAATCTTCCTGATGCATGAGCAGGAGGATCGGCTGACGCTGAAGGGGCATCGGGAAGCCTTTGACTTCTATCTGGAAAAGAAGGCGAAGGGGAAGATTCTGGCGGTTGGGTTTTCCACACATCGTGTAGCGGCTGTGGATTATGCGCCGCGTTATCCCGGCGTGGATGTGGTGTTCCCGCTCATCAACGTGACGGGGGTGGGCATTCCGGACGGCACGCGGGATGAGATGGCGGAGGCAATTCATCGGGCGCACTTGGGGAATATCGGCATTTATGCGATGAAGCCCTTGGGCGGCGGACATTTGATTGCCGACCCGAAGCAAGCTTTTGATTATCTGCGCGGTTTAGGTACGATCGACACGATCTGCGTAGGCGTACAAAATGAGGACGAGATCGACGTGAATCTTCGCCTTGTAGCTGGTGAAGAGCCGGACGCGGAAGCCTTAGCGCGGACGAGGCGCGAGCCCCGCCGCCTGATGATTCACGATTACTGCCGTGGCTGCGGTCAATGCGTAGCCCGCTGCCGCCAAGGAGCCCTTCACATCGAAAACGGCAAGTGCACCATCCTGAAATATAAGTGCACCGGCTGCGGCCGCTGCATCAACGTCTGCCCGATGCACGCCATCCATGCGGACTATGCGATCGCAAACGAGCTGCTCAACTGCAAGATCGCCGAGTACGCCAAAGCCGTCGTCGACGGCCGTCCGTCGTTCCACATCGCGCTCGCGCTCGACGTGTCGCCCTGCTGCGACTGCCACAATTTCAGCGACGTGCC
>USCW01000296.1 GCA_900553315.1 uncultured Eubacteriales bacterium | reverse complement strand
TGCATAGGTGGTTCCGCCTGAAAGTGGGAGTGTTCTCCGATAAACTTGGTTATGGTCACGGCGGCTGACAGAGCCGCCGCGACCATGCGGCGCAGATGGACGTTTCATAAGGCAACACAACGCTCATCGCTGCCACGCCCTTGGCTATCATCCGCCTCCAAAAGAATCATCTATCCCTGCCGGCAAAACAGACTTTCACCTGTTTTGCTTTATTTTCCCTGCACTTCTTCCCACAGCACCACCGCACACGTCTCCCCAGAAGGGTCCCTCCGCAGAGGGAGCTGTCTGCCGCAAGGCGGACTGAGGATACTCTCCTCCCCCGTATACAAACAAAGAACGGACTTTCGTCCGTTCTTTGTTTGTATACCAACGGTTGTTATCCTGCTTTACTTCGCCCACACGGTGCTGTTCACGATGTCCACCAGCGGCTGGGTCGTCGTGGGATCGTCCGTGGTGATGGTGAAGGTGTAGGTGCCCAGACCCTCCTCAGACACGATGGCCTGTGCAAAGATCAGCGTCACCTGCAGGTCAACGCCCATGCCGGTGTAGTCCACATCCATGCTGTAACCGACGGACAGGGCGGTCTTGGAACCAACCTCGTCCAGACCGGCGGTCAGTACCTGCGGATTGGTCACGGTCGCGCCCTGACCTTCCAGCGCAGAAACCGCAGAAGCCATGATGGTCTCCGCCGTCGCATTCACGTCCAGCGCAGTCACATCCTCCGCGTCCTCCGTCCATGTAATGTTCAGATTTGGGCGGAACTGAGCGTCCTCCGCCACGTCCTGATAGATCAGGAAAAACACGGAATTGTCGGTAATTTCGTCCGCGATCTGGCCGTCCGCATCAGAAGGGAAGGTCAGCGTGAACGCGCCAAAGTCATAGGCCGTCGTTTCGGCCAGACAAGGAACCGCCGCCAAGCACAGCACCAGCAAAAGAGTCAAAAACTTCCGCATGAGAGATTCGCCTCCTATTTTTTGGGTACGCTCATGATAGCATATTGCAGAGTTTTTCGCAATCTATTTTTTTCATTGACACGCTTCATCAGAACATACTGATCTGACTGGTCTCGCTCAGCCCCTCCAGCGTGCCGTGGGCGCGCAGCAGGTCGATCACGCCGGTGCCCACCTTGCCGCGTTCCTTCAGGTCCTCAACGGACAGGAAGCGCGCTTGCTCCCGGGCCGCAGCGATGGTCAATGCAGCGCTTTCACCCAGACCGCCGAGGCTGGTGAAGGGGCAGCGCAGGTTGCCGTCTTCGATCAGGAATTTCCGCACGTCGCTCTTGTACAAATCGACCGGCAGGAAGTGGATACCGCGCATGTTCATTTCCAGCACCAGCTCCAGCGCCGTCTGCGATTCCTTATCCTTGGCGGAGGCGTTGTCCATGTTCTTGATTTCCTTGATTTTCGCCCGGCAGGTGTCCGGGTCCACCAGCATGGTCGCCGCATCGAAGCCGTCGCCGCGCACAGTAAAATACGCCGCGTAATACGCCTGCGGATAATGCACCTTGAACCACGCGATACGCAAAGCCATGGTCACGTAGGCCACGGCGTGGCCCTTGGGGAACATGTACTTGATCTTCTTGCAGCTGTCAATGAACCACGGGGCCACATCATGCTCGATCATGGCCTGTTCCATTTCCGGCTTCAGGCCCTTGCCCTTACGCACGGCCTCCATCGTGGTGAAGGACAGCTTCGGCTCCACGCCCTTGTCGATCAGGTAATTCATAATATCGTCACGGCAGCACACGCATTCGTTCAGCTTGGCTGTACCGGAGCGGATAATGTCCTGCGCGTTGCCCAGCCACACGTCCGTACCGTGGCTCAGACCGGAAATGCGGATCAGCTCCTCCATGGTCGAGGGCTGGGTATCGTCCAGCATACCGCGCACGAAGGCCGTGCCGAATTCCGGAATGCCGAAGGTGCCTGTGCTGCAATCGATCTGCTCGGAGGTCACGCCCAGCGCCTCCGGGGAATGGAACAGGCTTCGCACCGCCGGGTCGTCCAGCGGAATGTCGCGGAAGTCCACGCCCGTCAGGCCGCATAGCTCATGGATCATCGTGGGGTCAAGGTGGCCCAGACAGTCCAGCTTCACCAGAATATCGTGCATGGAGTTGAAGTCAAAGTGGGTCGTGATGAACTCTGCGTTGGGGTCGTCCGCCGGATGCTGCACGGCGGTAAACTGATAGATCTCGTATTCCTTAGGCACAACGACCATGCCCGCCGGATGCTGACCCGTGGTGCGCTTCACGCCCACGCAGCCCTGCACCAGCCGATCCTTCTCCGTGTTGCCGCATTGAATGCCGCGTTCCTCTAGGTACTTGCTCACGTAGCCGTAAGCCGTCTTATCGGCCAGCGTACCCACCGTGCCCGCACGGAACACGTGCCCCTCGCCGAACAGCTCCACCACCTGATGGTGCGCCCGGGACTGATATTCGTTGGCGAAGTTCAGGTCGATATCAGGCACCTTATCGCCCGCAAAGCCAAGGAACACCTCGAAAGGAATGTCGAAGCCGTCCTTCACCAGCGGCTTGCCGCAGATCGGGCAGTCCTTGTCCGGCAGGTCAACGCCCACCTTATATTTGCTCTTATCCACGTCGAAGAAGCCCTTATGGCAATGGGGACAGCGATAGTGCGGCGGCAGGGCGTTCACCTCGGTAATGCCGCACATGCACGCCACAAAGCTGGAGCCCACGCTGCCGCGGCTGCCCACCAGATAACCGTCCGCCAGCGACCGCTGCACCAGCCGCTCCGCA
>USCW01000295.1 GCA_900553315.1 uncultured Eubacteriales bacterium | reverse complement strand
GAGGGGGTCTGGGGGAGAGGCGCTTCTCTCAGAGAAGCGGCCTCTCCCCCAGTTCCGTTCCCCCACCACCGTCTCTTCGGGAGGGAGCGCGAGGGAGGGTGCTTCTCTACAGAGAAGCACCCTCCCTCGCAGTACCCCGTCACTCCTCCGCCTTGCTCACGGCGATTTTGCCGTCGGACATGCGGAGCTGAACAGTGTCACCGAGGGAGATCGTGCCAGCGATCAGCTCTTCGCTGAGGGAGTCCTCCACCAAGCGCTGAATCACCCGGCGCAGCGGACGCGCACCAAACTTCGCATCAAAGCCCTCCTGCGCCAGATAGGCCACTACCTCGTCATCATAGCGCAAGCGAATGTTCCGCTCCTCCAAGCGCTTCTCCAACTGATGCAGAAACAGCCTCGCAATCTTCTGAATGTCCGCTTCCTCCAAGGGGTGGAACACAATCAGCTCGTCCACACGGTTGATGAACTCCGGTCGGAATAGCTCCTTGACCTCCTTCATCACCATGTCCTTCATCGTCTCATAGCTCCGCGCATCCACCATCGCGCTGCTGCCAAACCCCAAGGAACGCTTCGACTCAATGTTGTGCGCTCCCGCATTGCTCGTCATCACAATGATCGTGTTCTTGAAGCTCACCACCCGACCCGTATTGTCCGTCAGGCGGCCATCCTCGAGAATTTGCAGCAAAATGTTGAACACATCCGGATGCGCCTTCTCCACCTCGTCCAGCAGTACCACGCTGTACGGCTTGCGGCGCACCGCCTCCGTCAACTGACCGCCCTCCTCATAGCCCACATAGCCTGGAGGCGAACCCACCAGACGCGAGGTCGTGTGCTTCTCCATGTATTCGCTCATGTCAATGCGAATCACGCTATCCTCGTCGCCGAACATCGCCTCCCCCAGCGCGCGGCACAGCTCCGTCTTGCCCACGCCCGTCGGGCCAAGGAAAATGAACGATCCAATGGGCCGCTTGGGATCCTTCAAGCCCGCACGCGCTCGACGAATGGCGCGGCTTACTGCGCTGACCGCCTCGTCCTGCCCGATCACCCGCTGATGCAGCACATCCTCCAAGTGCAGCAGACGCTCCGCTTCGCTTTCCGTCATTTTCTCAACGGGAATGCCCGTCCAGCTGGCCACAATCTGCGCAATATCCTCTTCCGTCACCACATCCTTGGCGGCGTTCTTCTGACTCTCCCAGTGCGCACGCTTCTCGCTGATCTCCTTTTGCAGCGCCCGCTCCTGATCCCGCAGACCCGCAGCCTTCTCATAGTCCTGATGGGCAATGGCTTCGCGCTTTTCAATCTGCACGGCCTCCAAGCGCTGCTCCTGCTCCTTGACATCCGGCGGTGCGGTGAAGGACTGAATGCGCACCCGGCTGGCGGCCTCATCCATCAGGTCAACAGCCTTATCCGGCAGGAAGCGATCCGCGATATATCGATCGGAGAGCGCTACTGCCGCATGGAGCGCCTCATCAGTAATGCGCACCTTATGATGGGCTTCATACCGATCCCGCAGACCCTTCAAAATTTCGAAGGCTTCCTCCTGTGTAGGTTCGCCCACCATAACGGGCTGGAAGCGGCGCTCGAGAGCCGCGTCCTTTTCGATATTTTTACGATACTCGTCCAACGTGGTTGCACCGACGCATTGCAGCTCGCCGCGGGCCAATGCGGGCTTCAAAATATTGGCTGCGTCCATGCTGCCCTCGGCCTTACCTGCGCCCACGAGATTATGAATTTCATCAATGAAAAGGATGACGTTTCCCGCCTTGCGGATCTCCTCCATGACGTTCTTGAGGCGTTCCTCGAACTCGCCGCGATATTTACTGCCCGCGATGAGTGCGCCCATATCGAGGGACAGCACGCGCTTATCTCGCAGCAATTCGGGGATATTGCCCTGTGCGATACGCTGTGCGAGACCCTCAGCCACGGCGCTCTTGCCCACGCCGGGTTCGCCGATCAGCACGGGGTTATTCTTTGTACGGCGGGACAAGATTTGGATAATACGCTGGATTTCCTTATCCCGGCCGATAACGGGGTCAAGCTCGTTCTGTTGAGCGGCTTGGGTCAAGTCGCGGCAATATTGGCTGAGGGTTGGGGTATCCTGTTTTTCCTTGGGTGTATCGCGGTTAGCGCGTCCGGCCACGTTGCTATTCATGCCGCCATAGGGCTGCGTGCGAAGCTGAAGGAGCAATTCTTCCCTTGCCTGATCGAAGTCCACGCCCAGTTGGCGGAGGACGTTTGCGGCCACGCCGTCGCCCTCCCGCAGGATAGCGAGCCAGAAATGCTCCACGCTGACGTAGCTCTGGCCCAAGCGGCGGGATTCCATGATGCTTTGTTCGAGCAGTTTTTTTGCCCGAGGTGTTAGCTCAAACAGCGGCGGGGCGCTGACGGAGACAACGCGGTCGCCATCGCCCACGCTGAGCAGCTCCCGCACACGGTCATAGCTGACCTTTGTGCCGATGGCCGCAGGCAAGCGATCCGTTTCCTTCAGCAGGCCCAGCAGCAGATGCTCCGTGCCCACGTAAGGCTGCCGAAGCTCCGCCGCCTCCCGCTGTGCCGCCGAAAGCGCCCGCTGCGCCCGTTCCGTAAATCTACCAAAAATAGCCATAAAACCTCCTAGAGTACGGGGGTGGTGGTGCGAGGGAGGCGGCTTCTCTGAAGAGAAGCCCCTCCCTCGCGCTCCCTCCCGAAGAGACTTGGGGTGTGGAGATTCTGGGGGAGAGGCCGCTTCTCTGAGAGAAGCGCCTCTCCCCCAGACCC
>USCW01000294.1 GCA_900553315.1 uncultured Eubacteriales bacterium | reverse complement strand
ATGGCGGAAAAGGCATCGCCTACGCTGCCAACGAATTGTGCGGTATTGCCTTTATTCCGTCTGACAGTATAACATAGCTAACGCCACCTTCGCAAGCGTTTGAAGCTTTTCTAATGCGCGTTTCATCTTTGTCCTATCTCCTATAGATAGAAGCTGTGCTGCGGAATATGCGGACTTTTCCAGCTGCAGCCGACATAACCTGCGCGGCGACGGTCATGCTAACCATGGAAGGGGCGGATTCCATGCGTTATTTTCTCCTGGGTGCGGTCGGTTATCCTCTGTTGGAGCTTTGCTGGCGTGGGCGGACGCATCCCTCCATGGCGCTGGCGGGCGGACTGACCACCCTGCTGCTGGGGCGATTGCAGCGCACGCGTCTGTCTATTGTGCAAGGTGCTCTGCTGGGCGGATTGGCTGTCACCGGGTTGGAGGCGCTTATCGGATGCACTGTCAACCGTCGGCACCGCATCTGGGACTATCGTGCTATGCCCTGCAACTGGCGGGGTCAAATTTGTCTGCCGTATACCCTGCTGTGGGGTGCGCTGTGCGGCGGCACGCTGACCATCATGCGGGCGGCTCGAAAATTTTATTAGCACTCTTATGAGTTGAGTGCTAAAAAGTGCTTGCAATTCCTTTTTGACGGTGCTACAATAGGACAAAGAAAGGCAGACTTGTCCGCCGCACCCGATTCGCGGGCCGCGGACACGCCTTTCTCCATCCCCATAGCAACGTTAAGGAGGGTTTTTATCATGGCGATTGAAAAGGGCAGCGTATCCATTGAAGCGCAAAACATTATGCCGGTCATTAAGCGCTGGCTGTATTCCGACAAGGATATTTTCCTGCGTGAGGTCGTTTCCAACGGCTGCGACGCAATCACCAAGTATCGTATGCTCCACGTGGGCACGGACGAGGACATGCGCGTTACCGTCACGGTGGACAAGGAAAAGAAGGAACTGCGCATCTCCGATACCGGTATCGGTATGACGGACGACGAGGTTCGCCGTTACATCAATCAGGTGGCCTTCTCCAGCGCCGAGGAGTTCATGAAGAACTATCAAGGCGACAAGGGTGAGGAAAAGGCGGACATCATCGGCCACTTTGGTCTGGGCTTCTACTCCGTGTTCATGGTTTCCGATCAGGTGGAGATCGACACGCTGAGCTATCAGGAGGGTGCGAAGCCCGTGCATTGGGTGAGTGCCGACGGCATGGACTTTGAAATGTCCGAGGGCAACCGCACGGAGCACGGCACGACCATCACCCTGCACGTAAGCGACGAGGAGAAGGAATTCCTTGAGACCTATCGCGTGCGTGAGGTGCTGAACCGCTACTGCGGCTACATGAACGCCCCCATTTATCTGGAGGACGCGAACGCGAAGCCCGTGGAGCGCGAGGTGCCTGTGGAGGGCGAGAAGAACGAGGACGGCTCTCAGAAGATGGAGAAGGTCTCCGAGATGCCCAAGCCCACGCTCATTAACGAGGTTGCGCCCCTGTGGCTCAAGAAGCCCAGCGACTGCACCGAGGAGGAGTACAAGTCCTTCTACCACAAGATGTTCACGGACTTTGACGATCCGCTGTTCTGGATTCACCTGAATGTAGACTACCCCTTCAACCTGAAGGGCATTCTGTACTTCCCGAAGCTGAAGCAGGATTTCGGCACCCATGAGGGACAAATCAAGCTGTTCAGCGGTCAGGTCTTCGTGGCGGACAACATCAAGGAAGTCATCCCCGAGTTCCTGCTGCTGCTGAAGGGTGTCATCGACTGTCCTGATCTGCCGCTGAACGTGAGCCGTTCCTTCCTGCAGAACGACGGCTATGTCCGCAAGATCTCTTCTTACATCACCAAGAAGGTGGCGGACAAGCTGACGGAGCTGTTCGGCGGACAGCGTGCCACCTATGAAGGCTACTGGAACGACATTGCGCCCTTCATCAAGTATGGCTGCATGAAGGATCAGAAGTTCTTCGACAGCGTGAAGAAGGTACTGTTGCTCAAGACCACGGCGGGCGACTACTTGACCTTTGAGGAATACAAGACCCGCAACGAGGCCAAGGCGGCAAAGAAGGTCTTTTACACCAACGACGCGAAGCGTCAGGCGGCCTCTGTGGCGCTGTACACCGAGCGCGGCATTGACGTGGCGGTGATGGATAGTCTGATCGACGTGAACTTCATGTCCTTCATGGAGTACGCGGGCGGTGAGGACAGCGTGACCTTTGCGCGTGTGGACGCTGACGTGAGCGGCCTGACCGAGGACAGCGACGAGGGCAAGGACCTGAACGCGGAGGAGTACGAGAAGCTGTTCCGCAAGGCGCTGGGCAAGGAAGACCTGAGCGTGAAGCTGGAAGCGCTGGCAAATCCGGACATGATCGCCATGGTAACGGAGGACGAGCAGAGCCGCCGCTTCAAGGAAATGAGCCGTCTATACGGCGAGAAGTTCCCGATGCCCGATCAGTTCACGCTGGTGCTGAACCGTCGGAACGCGACCGTTCGGACGCTGGCCGCACGGCCCGAGGGCGAAGTGACCGATCTGCTCTGCAAGCAGATCTACGATCTTGCCCGCATGTCCGCGCAGCCCCTAGAATCCGAAGAAATCACTGATTTTATCGCCCGCTCCCAAAAGCTGGTAGCAATGGTAGCAGACGAAAAGTAAGAATGAAATTTCCGGGGGAGGAGGCTTCTCTGTAGAGAAGCCCCCTCCCCCGGACCCCCTTCCGAAGAGACGCGGGATGGGGGACGCTGGGGGGAGAGGCGGCTTCTCTGAGAGAAGCCCCTCT
>USCW01000293.1 GCA_900553315.1 uncultured Eubacteriales bacterium | reverse complement strand
CTCAAGCAGCACCCCGAACCCCGCTCGTGTGCCCCCTCCTCCCCAAAAACACACAAAAAAACCTCCGACTTCTCGGAGGCCGCACATGTGCCGGTGGCCGGACTCGAACCGGCACGCCATCGCTGGCGGTGGATTTTGAGTCCACTACGTCTGCCAATTCCATCACACCGGCGTACAATTTAGTATAGCATAGCCTCCCCAAAGATGCAAGCACAAATTGCGTATTTTTCGTGGCTGTAGGGGAGAACCCACTTGCCCCCACCGCCCCCGTTTTCCCATTTTGTCCATCCTTGACAGCACTTTCGGAGAATGGTATCATGAAGTAACATGCAAAGGAGGGGGCCATGAGGTTGCGGATGATAGAGCGGATCAGGCGGCATCGATCAGCGCTGCTGCTCAGCTTTTTTCGCGTGCTGACGTATGGATGCCTGACGGCGCTGTTCTTTGGGCTCATGGCTATTTATAACTGGCCTCTGCGTCACCCCTCCCGTACCCTCGCCACCACCGCGCTGACCTTTGGCACCATGATGCTGGTCATGAACGCGGTCTACGGCGGTTACGCGGTGGGCAAGCGCAAGAGCAAGCCCGTGATCTCCTCCATGTCTCTGTCCATCTTAGCCACAGACGCGGTCACGTATCTGCAATTACAGATCATGAACGTCAACGACAACAACAACTCCCATTTGGAGCTGTTTGGCCCCGACTTTCCCCTGCTGCTGCTGTGCATCGTGCTGCAGATCGCGGTCATCATCCTCTGGGTGCGGCTGGGCAGCAACATGTATTTCAGCGTCACACCGCCCAGCGCCTGTCTGCTGGTGCTGGGGCACGAGGCGGAAAAGCCCCGTCTCCTGCGCCGCATGAACATCTATCGTCTGCAATGGCAGGTGACGGATACCGCGCTGTACAGCGACGCTGATCTTGCCGCATGCATTGCCAAGGTGGAGACCGTCGTGCTGGGCGAGGTGCCGGAGGATCGGCGCAACGCCGTCCTGCAAATGTGCTATGCCCAGCAAAAGAACGTGCTGTGCTGCGCCGCGCTGGAGGACATCATGGTCAGCAACGGCAAGCAGCTGATTATTGACGACGCGCCCTTTCTGGAAATCTCCGCGTCCCACATGACGCTGAATCAGCGCATCATCAAGCGGCTGATGGATCTTGTCGTTTCCGGGCTGGGGCTGGTGCTGCTCAGTCCGCTGCTGGGTGTGATCTCCCTGTGCATTTATCTGGAGGACGGCGGCCCGGTCATTTTCCGTCAGCAGCGCGTGACCCTCCGCGGACGCATCTTCACCATCTACAAATTCCGCACCATGCGCAAGGACGCCTGTGAAATGAAGCATCAGGTGTCCGCGTCCAAGGGTGATCCGCGCATTACCCGCGTGGGCGGGGTGCTTCGACGCTGCCGACTGGACGAGCTGCCCCAGCTGGTCAACATCTTCCACGGAGATATGACGCTGGTCGGCCCCCGTCCCGAGATGGTGGAAAACGTGGAGAAGTACAAGGCCCAATATCCCGCCTTTGTCTATCGGGAGCGGATGAAGGCCGGTCTCACCGGCTATGCGCAGATCGAGGGCAAGTACAACACCACCCCGGAGGACAAGTTGATGCTCGACCTGATGTACATCGAAAGCTTTTCCATCTGGCTGGATGTGAAGCTGCTCTTCCGCACGCTGACGGTCTTCTTCAAGGCGGACAGCACCGAGGGCTTTGACGCGCCTGCGTCAACAGATACCAAGCATGATAAGAGCCTTTCCGCATGATCCCCTTTCACAAGGCTTTTATTCCATAAATTTTTCGAGTGGAGGCATTTCGGATGAAAAAAACGTTGCTCATCATGGCGGCCGGTTTGGGTTCCCGCTACGGCGGCGGCGGACACAAGCAGGTAGATCACATGGGCCCGAACGGAGAGATCCTGATGGAATACTCCATCTATGACGCAATGGAAGCGGGCTTCGACAAAGTCGTTTTCGTTATCAAGCGGAGCATGGAGACCTCCTTCCGTGCGCAGGTCGGCGATAAGATCGCCCGCAAGGTTGAGGTTCATTACGCTTTTCAGGAATACGACAGTCTGCCCGAGGGCTTCACGCCCCCGGCGGAGCGCACCAAGCCTTACGGCACGGTACACGCGGTGCTGTGCGCCCGTGATGTGATCGCAGAGCCCTTCGCGGTCATTAACGCGGACGACTACTACGGCAAGGATGCTTTCCAAGCCATGTCCGCCTCGCTGGACGAGCTGGCGACGGAAGCCGCCCACGCGTCCATGGTGGCCTACTACCTAAGCAATACCGTTTCGAAGAACGGCGACGTGACCCGCGGCATTTGCGAAAAGGACGGCTCCAACCATCTGGTGAAGGTAACGGAGACCTATGGTATCAAGCCCTGCGCCGACGGCACCATTCGCAGCTTTGAGGGCAGCGAGGAGGGCATTGTGCTGAACCACAGCGCATTGGTATCCATGAATTTCTGGGGCTTCACGCCCTGGTTCTTCGACAAGGCGGAGGCGGCGCTGCTGGCGTTCCTTCAGGGCCCCGGCGATCCCTTGAAAAAGGAATATCCCCTGCCCCAGCTGGTGGACGCGCTGATGCACGAGGCCGGGCTGAAGGTGGACGTGCTGTCCACCCGTGCGATATGGTTCGGCGTGACCAATCCCGAGGACAAAGCAGTGGTGCAGGCGGAGCTTCGCAAGCTGCACGCGTCGGGCGCATATCCTGCGGCGCTGTAAAGGCACTACCGCACAATTCGTCGGCAGCGCTGGCGATGCCTTTTCTGCCATC
>USCW01000292.1 GCA_900553315.1 uncultured Eubacteriales bacterium | reverse complement strand
TCAGAGAAGCGGCCTCTCCCCCAGAATCTCCACACCGTAGAATTTCTTCGGGAGGGAGCGCGAGGGAGGGGGCCTCTCTACAGAGAAGCCCCCTCCCTCGCAATTTAATTTCCCTTAAAACAATCCCACGATTTTGCCGTCTTCGTCTATGTCGATCTGCTCGGCGGCGGGAAGCTTGGGGAGACCGGGCATCGCAATGATGTCGCCCGCAAAGGCTACCACAAAGCCCGCACCCGCAGAGAGCCGTACTGCGCGAATGGCTAGCGTAAAGCCCTTCGGCGCACCCAGCAGCTTTGCATTGTCCGAGAAGGAATACTGCGTCTTCGCAATGCAGACCGGGCACGTGCCGTACCCCTCCGCTTCCATGGACTGTAACTGCTTCACAACCCCTGCGCCAAAGGTCACGCGTTCCGCACCGTAGACCCGCTTCGCTACCGCCTCGATTTTCTCCTTCAGCGGAAGCTCGTCCGGATACGTGTAGGACGGCGCTTCCTTAGGCTGCGCATCTGCCACATCCGCCACCAACTGCGCCAGAGCCGTCACACCCTTGCCGCCCTGCGCCCAGCCGTCGCAAAGCTCGCAGGGCGCACCCGCCGCCGCACAGGCCGCACGTACCTTCTCCATCTCTGCGGGCGTGTCTGCGCTGAAACGATTGATCGCCACGATTACCGGACGCTTCCATACATTCCGGATGTGGTCAATGTGCGCCAACAGATTCTCCATGCCCTTGTCCAAGTAATCGAGGCCCTCCTGATTCAGCGCCTCCTTCGGACAGCCGCCGTGATGCTTCAGCGCACGCACCGTCGCTACCAGCACCACCGCATCCGGCCAAATGCCGCTCTGACGGCACTTGATGTCCAAGAATTTCTCCGCACCCAGATCAGCGCCGAAGCCCGCCTCGGT
The DNA here is from genome assembly GCA_900553315.1 of uncultured Eubacteriales bacterium. GTDB lineage: Bacteria > Bacillota > Clostridia > Christensenellales > Aristaeellaceae > Egerieenecus. The sequence goes on along the minus strand of USCW01000292.1, from coordinate 1,893 downwards.
AATCACATAATCCGCCAGCTTCATGGCGGTCTTGGTGGCAATCACGCTGTTGCACCCGTGGGCAATGTTCGCAAAGGGGCCGCCGTGCATCAGACAGGGCGTGCCGTCAATGGTCTGCACAAGGTTCGGTTGCATGGCGTCCCGCAGCAGCGCCGTCATGGCTCCCGCCGCGTGCAGATCGCCCGCCGTCACGGGCTTGCCCGCAAAGGTACGCGCCACCACTAAGCGGCTCAAACGCACCTTGAGGTCGGTCAAATCCTTCGCCAGGCAGAAGACCGCCATCACCTCGCTGGCGGCGGTAATGTCAAAACCGTCTTCACGGGGCATTCCGTTGGGCTTGCCGCCAAGGCCGGATACGATCTGCCGAAGCTGCCGGTCGTTTACGTCCAGACAGCGCCGCCAGCTCACCCGGCGGGGGTCAATGCCCAGCGCGTTGCCCTGCTGAATGTGGTTGTCCACCATGGCCGCCAGCAAATTGTTGGCCGCAGTAATGGCGTGGAGGTCGCCGGTGAAGTGCAGGTTGATCTGCTCCATGGGCAGCACCTGCGCATAGCCGCCGCCCGCAGCGCCGCCCTTCATGCCGAATACCGGGCCCAGCGAGGGCTCACGCAGCGCCAACATGGCCTTTTTGCCCAGTACGGTCATGCCGTCGGCTAAGCCTACGCTGACGGTGGTCTTGCCCTCTCCGGCAGGGGTAGGATTGATGGCTGTCACCAGAATCAGCCGCGCCCGGTCAGGCTGTGCCGCATAGGGCGCGGGGTTCACCTTCGCCATATAGCGTCCGTAGGGGCAAAGGTTTTCCTCATCGATGCCCGCTGCCCGGGCAATCTCTGTAATGGGCCTCATTTGTGCCTGTTGAGCAATTTCAATATCCGTCATGCCGACTCCCCCTTCAAAAAGCTTTTGAGAAACGAACAAGCGTCACAACGGATTCATTATACTGGAAAAACGAGAAATTAGCAACAGATAACCGAACATTATGAGCATGATAACTGGCATGGCTAATGAATTATTTCACAATGTAGAACAGAATCAGTACTTCATGAGCTGAATTCTAATAAAAATGCGAACGATCATAGATTCTAAAACAGCATTCCGAAACAGGCATAAACCGTTTCGAATTTTCGCAGAATAGGCGTATGCAGTTCTTGATGTTGACGATGTTGGCGCTGTGGGTCGGGCAGACGGCACGGCGCATTCGGCTTTTGCGGCACGCGGGTCAGCGCGTAGGCGTACGGCGGGTGTATCAGCGAAACACGCTCTGCTTTTCGGCGCTGGCATGGCTGGCAATGAGCGGACAGCTGACAATTTTGGCGCTGAACGGGCTTTTACGCATGGATACGGCGCTCCCACTGCATTTATGCGGCGCAATGGGCGTGTGCTTATATCCCGCATTGCGTACCCGTTCGGAGCGTTTGCGGGAGGCGGTATTTTATCTTGCGCCTCCCGGCGGCATGGCGGCGCTGCTGTTCCCGTCGATCATGAATTGTGAACAGCAGCAATGGATGACGCTTTTCTTTTTTCTGCTACATGCGGTGCTGGCGACTGCGCCATATTTACTGCTGGGGCTTGGGTGGAGGCCGCAGCCAAGAGGAGCGCTGACTGCGGCGGCGTTTTTGGTGCTGCTGGCATGTCCGGCGGGCGTGGTGAATCAGGTATTTGGGGCGAATTATCTTTTTTTAAGGGCGCCTGCGGCAAGCGGGATATTGTTTAGGTTTCCGGCGCTGGCGGGGGTTGCGGCGGTTGTTTTGGGGGTTGAAGCGCTGGGGGTGTGGGGTATGGAGAAGGCGGCACACAGGCGGGATTCAGAATGCTGCTTGTGAGAGTTTCGTGCGTCAGCGGACGCACGAGTTCCTTTCCCGCAGGGGAAAGGAACCAAAGGCTGCCGGGGGC
>USCW01000291.1 GCA_900553315.1 uncultured Eubacteriales bacterium | reverse complement strand
ATAAGGTTGTCTTCCTCATCTCGCACCGCCTGTACCACTTCCCGCAGATGCAGAAGATCATCTTTATGGACGGCGGAAAGACCACCGTCGGCACCCATGAGGAGCTGATGGCATCGGTCCCGGTCTACCGTCAGCTGTACGAAAGCCAGACAGGAGGGAAACAGCATGGAGAACAGGCGTAAAAATGGTGTGTTTGAGGCCATCCGTATGGCCGCCGTGACCCACCGCCTTCTCACAGCGGGGACCATCCTGTGTGCGGCGGCATCGGTGGCGGCGTCTCTGGTGCCGCCGCTGCTGCTGGCCTGCATCATCGACGGGCTGATGGCCGGGCTTCCGCTGACATTCCTTGCGGTGCTTCTTTATTTCGGCAGTCTGGCGCTGGAGGGCGTGCTGTCCTCCGCGCAGGAAACGCTGCTGGAAATGTTCGGTCAGAAAATGACCCATGCCCTGCGCTCGGAGATGTCGCGCAAGCTGACGCTGCTTCCCGCCGCGACGCTCTCCGCCCAGAATCCCGGCGAGGTGGCCTCCCGGTTCTCCGGCGACGTGGACACGGTGGAGGCGTTATTCACCTCCGGCGTGATCTCCATGGCGGCGGACGCGTGCCGTATCATCTCCATTTTCGCCGTCATTGCCGTGGAGAACACCGGCCTTGCGCTGCTGCTTCTGCTGGCGCTGCCGCTGCTGACGGTCTTCACCCGCCGCGTCCAGAAGCGGATGCTTGCCGCTCAGCTGGCCAACCGCAAGGCGGTGGCGGCTATCTCCGGTCAGGTGCCCGAGGCTCTGCACAACATCCGTACCATTCGCACGCTGGGCTTAGAGAACTACATGGAGAAGCGCTATGACAAGCGCATCGGCGAAAGCTACGCGGCGGTGGAAAAGACGAATTTCTACGATGCGATCTATTCTCCCGTGGTGCTGGTGCTGAATGCGGCGGTGGTGGGCCTTGTGATGCTGCTGTCCGCGTCGGGCACGCCGCAGGTGCTGACGCTGTTCGGCATGTCCGTGGGCACGGCAGTCGCCGTCATCAACTATATTTCCCGCATTTTCACGCCCATTGAAAGCCTCGGCATGGAGATCCAGACGATCCAGTCCGCCATGGCGGGTGTGAAGCGCATTGACGCGTTTTTGGCTCAGCCGGAGCGGGAGCTGCTGCCGGCTGACGCGGGCAAGTCCCCTCGCGGGGATGTGGTGCTGTCCCATGTGACCTTCGGCTACGGCGAGCGGCCGGTGCTGTCCGACCTATCCTTTACGGTGCGGGCAGGGGAGCAGGTGACGCTGGTGGGCCGCACGGGCGCGGGCAAGAGCACGGTGTTCAAGCTGCTGCTGGGGCTGTACAAGCCGGAGAAGGGCGCCGTTTCTATCGGCGGCGTGGATGTATCGCAGATCACCGACGCGGAGCGCCGTGCGTGCATCGGCTGTGTGGAGCAGCACTTCGCCCGTGTGCCCGGCACGGTGCTGGATCAGATCACGCTGGGTGATCCGTGCATTACCCGGGACATGGCGGAGCGTGCGGCGGCTCTCGCGGGGTTGGACGCGTCCATCCGCACCTTTCCTGCCGGTTACGATACCCCCTGCACGGACGGCATGTTCTCGCAGGGTGAATGGCAGCTGCTGTCCATTGCCCGAGCCGCCGCAGCCGACCCGGCGATTCTGCTGCTGGACGAGATCACCGCGAACCTTGACGCGGACACGGAGGCCCGCGTGCTGGAAGCCCTGCGCCGCGCCTCGGCGGGCCGCACGGTGCTTTCCATTTCCCACCGCATTTATGAGCGCCTTGGCGGGCGAAAGATCGAGATCAAGGCGTTAGACGCATAAATTCTACAGCGAAGAAGCCGTGCATGGTTAGGGAGCGTTCCTGCCATGTACGGCATTTTCTATAGGCATTATCATCGTCATTCATGCGCGCCGCCGCGCATAAGCTTTTGCGAAGCATTAGGAAAGGAGCGCGCATCATGACAGATCGAACGGACACAAAAGCGCCCGAGGAGAAGGTTTGCGCCTATGAATACACCGTCAAACGGGGCGACAGCTTTTATCTGATTGCTCATCGTTTGGGTGTGCCTTTGCGGGACTTGCTGGCGGCGAACCCGGAGGTGAATCCTGCGCGGCTGATGGTGGGGGATGTGCTGTGCATTCCCTTGGAGGAGGACGACCGTCCGCAGGAGGATTCCGCCGCGTTGCAGCCACAGACGACAGCGCCGTCCGCGGCGGAGTCCGCGCCTGCTGCCAAAGCCCCCGCCTCCATGGAATCCACCGACGATAGGACGGAGGATGAGCTGGCGGAGTCGCAGGTGGAGGATGGTGCGCTGGACACGCCCGCGACGCCCGGCGAGAGCCTGTCCCCGGCCGAGAATGCCGTCTGTGCGGACAGCAGTCGTTACGTACTGCGGCAGGGGGAGACGCTGGCGGACGTGCAGCTTTCCCGCGGCTTGACGTGGCACACGCTGGAGCAAGCGAATCCGACGGCTGACTTGACGCATGTACAGGCGGGCGAGTCCATCTGCGTCCCCGCCGAGAACATCCCCTGTGATTTGCCGCGCTCTCTCATACTCTGCGCCGACGACACGCTGGACACGCTCGCCCTGAAATACAATCTCTCCGTAGGCGCTCTCCTTCGCGCCAACCCCTGTCTAGCCCCCGCCGATTTCGTCCCGGGAACGACGGTAGTATTACCGCAGTAAGGGGAACTCCGGGGGAGGCGGCTTCTCTAAAGAGAAGCCCCTCCCCCGGACCCCCTTCCGAAGAGGGGGATGGACGTGGGGGGTATGCGAGGGAGGCGGCTTCTCTGAGAGAAGCCCCTCCCT
>USCW01000290.1 GCA_900553315.1 uncultured Eubacteriales bacterium | reverse complement strand
AAATACCCTTTACTTTAGCTTAAACCCCATGACGATGCTGGTGCCTACGCCGGGCTGGCTTTGGATGTCGAAGGTGGAAGCGTTGCGCTTCATGTTGGGGAGCCCCATGCCGGCGCCGAAACCGAGGGATCGAGCCTCCTCGTTGGCGGTGGAGTAGCCCTCCGTCATGGCGCGGGTAATGTCGGGAATGCCGGGGCCTACGTCCTTCGAGATCAGCATGATCTGTTCAGGATCAACAGCCAGAGTCAGTGTGCCGCCCATGGAGTGAATGACCAGATTCAGCTCAACCTCGTAACTGGCGACGGAAATGCGGCGCAGAACACCGCTGTCTATGCCCAATTGCTTCAGCTTGCGCTTGATAGACGCGGAAGCCTCGCCCGCCGTTTCGTATGCTCCTGCGGAAATGGGGTATACCTCACGAAGCAGTATATCGCTCATGTTCCGGCCTCCTTCGTGCCCGGCAGACCGTGAAGATAGAGTTCCCCACAGGCCGTGTAGGTTGTCAGCTTTGTGGCAAGCACGGGCAGATCAATCTCGCGGGCCTGCTCTAAAATGTCCTCGCTCGGACGCTTGCCGCGGGCAAAGACGACACAGATGATGTCCAGCATCTCCGCCGTGCGAATGACGTGCGCGTTCACAAGCCCCGTGATGAGAATCGTCTTGTCCTTCACAAAGGCCAGTACGTCGCTCATCAGGTCGGAACCGCAAGCCGTCACCGCCTCTGTGTCCAGCTTGTCCTCACCGGTGAGCACCTCGGCGTCCAGCAGACGTGCAATATCTCTCAGCGTCATTTTGTGCTTCATTCCTCTCCTGCAATCCGCGAAAATTATTCGGCTAAAATGGTCTCCCAAACATCCTTCAACGCCTGATGCCCTGCCAGCGCCTCCATTTTCAACTGCGCGGAGGCGGCGGTTCGCCCTTGCCCAACGGCGTCCTGCACGCGGCGGGCGGAGGCCTCTGCCTGTGTCAGCAGCGCTTGCAGCTGCTGGGCCAGCGTCGGCATGGGCGACAAAAATCTCTCCTGTAAAACGTTCAGCATCACGTGGCATTGTTCCTGCTGCTCGGCGGCTAATTCCTGAACTTCGGTCAGCGAGGTCTGCCCCTGATCCAGCGTCAGCGCTGTCTCACGCCACGACTGTGCCAGCTCCGGCAGCAGCGCCGCCGCCGCATCCAGCACATCCAGCTGACCGCGCATTCCCGTCAGCTGCAAATGCAGCGCGGGGCGCACCATTTCATAAATGTAGGTTTCTACGGATTGCTGACCGGCGAGCTTTTCCTTGACGCGCTGCGCGTCCTCGCGGGAGGCATAAGCGCTGAGCAGTACGCGGAATTTGCCGCCCTCGGGAGAGACAAAGCCGGGCGCACCCCGGTCGCTGTATGCAAGGCTCTTTTCCCGCGCGGCGGCCTCGCTGCTGAAAATGCCGCTTTGCAGACAGTACCAGACCTCTGCGGGCAACGTAATCTCGCGGGTCTCGACGGTCTCGTCAAAGGTGGCAGTCAGCGGCGTGGGGCTGGGCGTAGCCAGTACCGTGGCGGTCAGTTCATCGCCGCCGGTAAAGCGGTTGGCGATCCCCGCAAGGATGATAACTGCCGAGAAAAAGAGCATAACTCGTGTGGCGAGGCCACCGCCTGTACGGGTGTGCTTGCGTTCCGTTCGTCTCCTGCGCTGCATGGCTGTCCCTCCCTCTGTGTCGGGAAAGGGTATGCGGGGCGGCGGCGAATGATGCCTTGCCAAGCGTCGGGGTTTATGTTACCATGCAGGTATACTTTCGCTGGGAGGCATGATTCATGCGTTATCATATTGATACGATTCCTGTGTGGGATGCGGTGAAGCTGGAAGGGGAATGTCCCTTATGCGCACTGCGCCGCAAGCTGGAGTTGGGCGAGGTGGAGCGGTACTTGGGCGCGTCCGTGATGGAGCCGGACACGCGGGTGCGGGTGAACGAGAAGGGCTTTTGCGCCCGGCATCAGGTGATGCTGTTTGCGGCGGGCAATCGCTTGGGACACGCGCTGATGCTGCACACGCATCTAAAGGAAACGGAGAAGCGCTTAGAGAAGCCCTTGGAGAAGGCGCAGAAGGCGGCGAAGACCTACACGGACAGCTCGCTGGTGGCACGGCTGTCATCGAAAGGGCAGGCGGCGAAGAAGGAACTGGAGGCTGCGGCGGCAGACATGGCTGCGACGGCGCACAGCTGCATTCTGTGCGACAGTCTGAACGCGAACATGGATCGTTATGTGGCGACGTTCTTCCATTTATACGAGCACGACGCGGAGTTTCGGGCGAAGCTGGAGGCCTCGAAGGGCTTTTGTCTGCCGGACGCGGCGCTGTTGCTGGAGCGTTGCGCGGAGTTCCTGCCCGCGAAGCTGGTGTCACCCTTTGTGGAGATGATCGCACGCCTGACCCGTGACAATCTCTCCCGCACCGAAAAGGACATTGAGTGGTTCACGCTCAAATTTGACTACCGCAATCAGGACAAGCCGTGGAACAACTCCAAGGACGCAGTCGAGCGCACCGTCAACAAGCTCCGCGGCTGGTGCGTAGGCAACGAACCAAATCCTAAGGAGTGAGGGGGGCGAGGGAGGCGGCTTCTCTGAGAGAAGCCCCTCCCTCGCGCTCCCACCCGAAGAGCGGCTGGGAATAGGCTTGTGCGGCTCTGCGGACTTGCGCGCCCATGCGAGGTGGGCGCGGGGTCTTGCGGCTGGGTTGAGGTCACGGCGGCTGACAGAGCCGCCGCGACCAATGCAGCGTGGGGGATTTCGCCTCTGCGGAGGCGACCAAAGGGCTTTCCGATCGCCCTTTGGAAA
>USCW01000289.1 GCA_900553315.1 uncultured Eubacteriales bacterium | reverse complement strand
CTTCTCTGAAGAGAAGCCCCCTCCCTCGCAATATTATTTTCCCTTTTTACGCTACCTTGGCCTTTGCGGGGGTCTTGCGGCCCTTGCGCTTTTCTTCGAGGAAGGCCCAAACGTAGCCGTTGATCATGTTCGCGCTGTAAACGCCGGACACAATGCCGATGATGATGGGCAGAGCAAACTCACGAATGCTCGCCACACCCAGCACGTACAGCATGACAATGGTAATCAGCGTCGTGGCGGTGGTGTTTACCGTGCGGCCCAAGCACTCCTTGACGGAGCGGTTCACAATGTCCACGCGGGGCACGCTCGGGCCCATCTTCTTCGCATTCTCACGAATGCGGTCAAAGATCACGATGGTGTTGTTGATGGAGTAACCAACAATGGTCAGCATGGCTGCAATGAAGCTGCTGTTCATCTGGATCACATTGCGCAGCAGCACCATGAAGCTCAGCATCATCAGCACGTCATGCACCAGTCCGAACACAGCCGCCAGACCGCTGTTCAGGTCGAAACGGATGGCGATGTACACCAGCATCAGCGCGCTGGCAATCAGCACGGACAGGAAAGCGTTGGTCAGCAGCGTTTTGCCCGCCACAGGGCCGACGTAGTTCACGTCACCGGAACGGGTCAGGTTCGGATACTTCTCCGCCAGCGCGGTTTCAAAGTTCGACTGGAGATTCTGCACATCATCCTCGCTGATCTCCTTGATGCGGATGATGACCTCGTTGGTGTCTGCACCCTGCTCGGTGATGGTGTAGGACTCAATGCCCAGTCCGTTCAGAGCTGTCTTGATGTCGGCTTCGTCAAAGGCGGAGCCCATGTCATACTGCATGGACAGACCGCCGGTGAAGTCCAGGCCGTAATTAACGCCCAGACCGCACAGGGACAGAATCAGCGCCACCACCATGATGGACGCGGAAACGATCAGGCAGATCTTGGAGTGATTCTTCACAGTCATTTCTGATCCTCCTCAACAGCGGGCACCTTGGCGAACATCGCCTTGTTCTTGATGCCCAGATTGATGACGTTCTTCATCAGGAAGCGGGTGACGACCACGGCGGTGAACATGGACGCAATCACGCCCAGCAGCAGGGTCTTGGCGAAGCCCTGAATGGAACCGGTGCCGTAGAACATCAGCACGATGGCGGCAATCAGGGTAGTCACGTTCGCGTCCAGAATGGCGCTCATAGCGTTCTTGAAGCCCGTGCGCAGAGCGGTACGCAGACCGCGGCCGGCGCGCAGCTCCTCATTAAAGCGCTCGAAGATAATAACGTTCGCGTCCACAGCCATACCAATGCCCAGCACGATACCGGCCAGACCGGGCAGGGTCAGCTGAATGCCGGGGATGATCGCCAGCAGGAAGAACAGCAGGATCACGTAAATGCACAGCGCCCAGCTGGCCAGCACGCCGTTCAGGCGATAGCGCACAATCATCACGACCATGATCAGCAGAATGCCGATGATGCCTGCCAGCACGGAGGTGGACAGCGCGTCGGAGCCCAGCGTGGCGTTCACGGTGTCAACCTTCTGCTGCGTCAGCTCCATGGGCAGCGCACCGGACTGAATCTGTGCGGCCACGGTCTGCGCGTATTCCGCGCTCTGCATCTGGGTGATGACGCCGCTGCCGCCGGTGATGGCGCTCTGCACGGTGGGAGCCAGCAGCTCCTTGCCGTCCAGATAGATGCCCAGCTTCTTGCCGATGTTGTTGCCGGTCATTTTAGCGAAAATCTTGGAGCCCTCGTCGGTCAGGGTGAAGGCTACCTGATAGTCGCCCTGGGATAGCTGGTACACGGCGGTCTTCACCATGGAGCCGTCCATGAAGGTGTTGCCGTCGGGGTCCTTGAACTCCAGCTTAGCGGTGGAGCCGATCAGATCCAGCACGGCGCTGGGATCGGTCACGTCCGGGATCTCCACGCGGATGCCGTCGCTGCCGATTTGCTGCACGGTCGCTTCGGTGTAGCCCTTATCGGTCAGACGTTCCTGAATGACGCGAATGGTGCCGTTCATCAGGGTGGCGAAGTCCGCCTCGCTGTTCTCGGGCGCCTTGCAGGAATACTCCACATACACGCCGCCCCGCAGGTCAAGGCCCAGCGACAGGGAGGAGGGCCAGTTGTCCGCATTGGTGGTGGGCAGCCAGCTCTTGAGCTTATACAGGCCGTCGGGGGTCAGGTTCATGCCGGTCACGCCAACGATGCCGAAGAAGATCGTCAGCACAGCCACGATGCACAGCGCGATAATGGACTTGGTCTTGCCATTCATGCGCTTGCCGCTGTTCTTTTTCATAGCGTTTTCTTCCTCCATTTTATAAGAATGAATCCTGAATATGTATTGATTTCGCTTGTCGCTCTATCCCGGCATATCCTCCAGCGGGAATGCCTGATACCTTGCGCGGACGAACCGCAGTCCCCGCAGGGGACAGCCGTTTGCGTCCTGCTCCGGTTCCGCCGCGGGCAGCAATGCCGCCGCTTCCGTCAGCGCCGCAAAGCCGTTTTGCCGCAGGGAAAGCTCTGTTTCCGCCGATCCCGTTTCCGGGAGCGCTCGCGTTTCCGCCGCAAACGCCGCCGCAGTCAGGGGCGGAAGCTCCTGCGCCTCCCGCAGCGGCACAGGCCGTTCCACTAGCGAAAGGCTGGCCAGCAGTGCCAGCGCAAACAACACGCACGCCCACAACACGCCACGCCCTTTCACGCGCACCGCCGCCCCCTTTCGCCCATTTTCACACATATACATGTATTATACCACCGCGCAGCGAAACGTCAAGGAAAAACGGAGGCGTGAGGGGGGATGCGAGGGAGGCGGCTTCTCTGAGAG
>USCW01000288.1 GCA_900553315.1 uncultured Eubacteriales bacterium | reverse complement strand
GGCTGACAGAGCCGCCGCGCCCTGCCAGCTTTCAATCTAATACAAGCCTATATGTGGGGGACGAAGGGAGGGCGGGGCGATTGGAAAGCTGACAGACGGGCTCCGTCCACCGCCTCGCATCCTCAGAAACACTCAAGTCCCCCTTTCCCCTCCTTTACATCACGATCCTCTCCCCTCTCATTGCCCGACGTTCCAGTTCCTCCCGAACCTCCCGGCTCGCTTCCTTCATGCTGGGCCGCGTCACCGCCGCGCTCCGCATCAACAGCCCAGCCTCCCGCGGTCTTCCCTGCCGCTGTTCCATCTTCCGCGCCGTCAGCTCGCGCACATGCGCCGCCGTCGCCGCCATTGCTGAAAGCATCAGCTCGTCCCGGTTGCAAAGCTCCCAAGCCTGCTGAATGCCCAGCCCCTTGCAAAGCAGCTCCATGAAGCCTTCGCCCTCCATGGCCGCCTGTAAGTCAAAATTCGGATACCTTTCTCCCAGCGCAGCCGCCTCTTCCATCCAGCCGCGCAGCGCCTGACAGGCTGCCCATTCCCGCAGCCCCTCCCGGCGATCCTTTTCGCCCGCCAGACTGTTCAGCAGCTTTGTCAGACCCTCCGCATCCTCCCGATCCAGTCCACGATCCTCGCAAAGCTTCTCCATGGCCGGGATCCACTTGCTCCAGTTTTCTTCCTTAGCTCGATGCTCTGCAAACCGCCGGTCGATGATCTGCTGCACCTTCCTTGTGAAGTCCTCCCGGCACCGCCCCGCAATCAACTCCTCGAAGCTTTCCTGCGCGGGCGCGTCCGCCCCCTGCAATGTCCTCTGCATGATCTCCCCGTCCATGCTCATCCTCCTTTATTTCGGTGCGGCCTGACTTGCCGCCGTGGCCGCCGCTTCCTCCGTCTGCGTGTCCGTCTCGCGCTCCGTCTGTTTCGGTGCGGGCGAATCCGTGCTGACCTCCGCCGCGACGGCGGGTCCGATGCTCGTGCCGCTCAGTCGATCCACCGCCTGACCCAGCTGCTGCAATCGCACCTTCAGCTCCTCCACTTGCCGCTGCAAGCCGCCCCGCTCGCTGATTTTCGCCAGCACCATGTCCTTGCCCTCAAAGTCCATCATTTCCAGGCAGCTTCTGGCCTGATCCGCCATTTCCGGTCGGAACAGCCCCATCCCGAACAGCTCCTTTGCCAGCTCATTCTGCGCAATGCGGCTGTAAGGGCTAGCCTTCTGACTGCGCACCTTGATGTCATAGATCGGCTTCGCCTCGCCCATATCCTGTCCGAACACGTCCCCCAGCGGCCTCGCCAGCAGCCCCGCGTTGCTGAATCGCAGAAACCTCACGCCGCCCTCGCCCACAATGCGGAAGCATCTCGGCGCGTCATAGAACTGTCGGATCAATTCAATGCACAGCTCGCACAAATGCGTATACGCCCGATACCCGCCGTAGATCATATCCCGGCTGAGCTTTGAGCCCGCCTCTTGCAAGGCTGCGATGGCCGTGCCCGCCGTCACGCCCCCGGTCACGCCGCCCTGCGAGAAGTCCCGCACGCCGCTGGTTTCCTTCATTTCATTGATTTTCTCATCCAGCAGCGTGGTATACAGGCCACTCAACGGCTGCACCGTAATTTCCCGGATGCAGTCCTCACTCAAGTTTCCCGCCACATGCACGAAATCGTTCTGCCAATTGGCGAATTCCTGCTCGCTGACCGCGCCGTCCTGCCGGATAAAGAACCGCTTCTTCCCCGCCAGCAGCGCGTTTTTGAGCAGCGCCTGATTCAGCCGGTCAATATAGCTCTGGCAGTCCTTCAGCACGTCGATATATCCGAACCCCGCCGGCGAACCCTCTACCGGGAACAGCGGGTCAAGGATGAACGGATACTCTCCATGTGCGTAGAACCCCGTCTCTTCATATTCCGGCAGGTTCTCCGAGGCAAAAATCAACTCATCCTCCACGAATCGGCAGTAGTGCAGCACCGCGTGACCGTTATGCAGCCGCTTATAGTACCAGTCCACCACTACCGCCTTGCCGCCGGTCTCCACCATGTCGTCGAACACGTAGCGGCTCACGTCCAGTCCCGGTGTGCTTCCATGCAGCTCCAGCCAAGGATACCGTTCCTTCAGCACCTCTCGATCCTCCAGCATGGTATAGAACACGTTGCGGCTGTCCTGCAAATCGATAATGCCTGGTTCCCAGAAAAGCTGCAGCAGGTCAACGCGTTTCAGCGCAATATCGCCCAGTCCGCCCGCCGCGTCGGGGTCCCAGAACACGCCCGCCGCCCCCGTGCCCGCCTTGAGCTTATACCACCACAAGTCGGAGTACAGCCGCTGCATTCCGCATTGCTCCAGTATGACCGGCAGCACCTCGCCCAGCACCCGTGCCGCGTCCGCGTCGCCCGCTTCTCTCGGCAGCACGACCGGCTCAGGCTGATTATCCATTGCGTCCGCGTGCTTATTCAAAATGGTATTGAACAGCCACGCGCTCACCGGCTCCACCTGATCCTCCGCTCCGCGTCCCCGCATCTGCCCCCAATGTCTCAATTTCCACCACTGTTCATTCGCCACAATCCGATTTTCCAGCGCCCTTTTCCCGTTCTTATACTCCTTCAGCGTCTGTGCGGCTCCCCGCACCTCATCCAAACCGATCATAAGCAGCTCCTTTCTTGCGAGGGAGAAGGCTTCTGTTCCAGAAGCTCCCTCCCTCGCGCTCCCTTCCGAAGATGACGAGGGGGAGAACTCCGGGGGAGGCGGCTTCTCTAAGAGAAGCCCCTCCCCCGGGCCCCCTTCCGAAGATGACGAGGGGGGAGAACTCCGGGGGAGGCGGCTTCTCTGAGAGAAGCCCCTCCC
>USCW01000287.1 GCA_900553315.1 uncultured Eubacteriales bacterium | reverse complement strand
TTCGGCGCGGGACGAGCGGAGGGCTTGCGCTCGGGGATTGCGTTGCCGCGCATGTCTACCTTGGCGGGACGCGCTGCGCGTGGCGTGCGCGGCTTCGGCTCCGAAGGCGTCGTGACCACCATGGGCCAGTCGCTTTCCTTTACCGGCAGGCGGCGGCGAATCAGCTTCTCGATCTGCCCCAACTGCTTGAGCCCGTCAATGCAGCAGAAGCTGATCGCCTTGCCCGTGTGCCCCGCACGGCCTGTGCGGCCAATGCGATGCACATAGGCCTCCGGCTCGTTGGGCAGATCATAATTGAATACGTGGCTCAGCCCCGCAATGTCAATGCCGCGGGCCGCAATGTCCGTGGCAACCAATACCTTGCTTTCGCCGCGCTTGAAGCTGTCCAGCGCCGCCTGACGGGCGTTTTGACTCTTGTCGCCGTGAATCGCCGCCGCAGGAATGCCAGCCTTCGCCAGATCGCGCACAATGCGATCCGCACCGTGACGCGTGCGCGAGAATACCAGCGCATTCTCCACGTCCGGCTCCTGAAGCAGCTGGGCTAACAGATGCTTCTTGTTCGCCTTGTCTACATAATAAAGCACCTGGTCAATGGCCTCTACCGGCGAGGATACCGGATCGACCTTCACCGTCTCCGGATGATGCAGCAGCTGCATCGCCAAATCCTCGACCTCGGCGGGCATGGTGGCGGAGAACAGCAGCGTTTGATGCTTCTCAGGGAGCTTCGCGGCAATCTTGCGTACATCGTGAATGAAGCCCATGTCCAGCATACGATCCGCCTCGTCCAGCACGAAGGTCTCCACGTAATCCAGACGAATGTATCCCTGCCCCATTAGGTCAAGCAAGCGGCCCGGACAGGCCACTACAATGTCCGCCCCTCGGTGCAGCGCGTTCACCTGTGCCGTCTGATTCACGCCGCCGAACAGCACGCAGGAGAATATCGCCAGCTGCTTGCCGTAGGCCACAAAGTTGTCCTGAATCTGCTGGGCCAGCTCCCGGGTGGGGGTGAGGATCAGCGCACGAATGGGCCGAGGCTCGCCAGGACGCACGGGCCGCTTTGCCAAGCGCTGCAAAATCGGCAGCGCAAAGGCCGCCGTCTTGCCCGTGCCCGTCTGCGCACAGCCCAGCACGTCCTTGCCCGAAAGCACCAGCGGGATCGTCGCCTGCTGAATGGGGGTGGGGGTCGTATAACCGCTCTGCTCCACAGCGCGAAGCAGCTGCGGCATTAACTGCATGGATGCAAATGTCATTTTCTCATTCCTAATTCCTTAGATTTGGCGCAATGCGCCGAGTTCAAATTGTACCACAATCGCGGAACGCGGGCAAGGGCAGAAACAGAGTTTTTCCAAGGCCAAAGGGCTTCACACACAGAATGTGCGAAAAAGCTGCGCGAAACGTGACTTTTCACGCTTTCCACCCTTGACAGCCGCCTGTACTCCTGCTATAATAGCTTAGGTTTTGAAAGAGACCTGTGCCGTAGACAGCCGGTGCCCGCAAGGGCTTAAGGGAGCTTGCTCCGCCTGCCGAGGTGTGAAGGATATGCATTTGCTCATCCCTTGCGCCTGCACGCGAGGGTTTTTCTTTTACTCTGAACCATTGAGGAGGTGCAAGTAAAGCAATGAGCAAGACGCATCATGAGAGCAAGAACCGCATCCTGAAGGAGCAGGTGGTCGAGGATATCAAGGCCAAGCTGGATGGCGCTCAGTCCGTAGTGATTTGCAGCTACAACGGTCTGACCGTGGCTGACGTTACCGAGCTGCGTGCGCTGTGCCGTGCCCAGGATGTGCATTACTGCGTGCTGAAGAACCGTCTGGTGCTGAAGGCGCTGCAGGAGAAGGGCATCGAGGGTCTGGATCATCTGCTGGAGGGTCCTAACGCCTTCGTGTTCGGCATGAAGGACGCTGTGTCCGCTCCCAAGGTCATCAACGACTTCATCGAGAAGAAGAAGCTGACCTCTCTGGAGATCCGTGGCGGTCTGCTGGACGGCAAGGCCGTCGATGTTCAGACCATCAAGAGCCTGGCTGCTCTGCCCAGCCGCGAAGTTTTGCTGGCCAAGCTGCTCGGCAGCATGACCAACGCCATCGGCAGCTTTGTCCGCGTGGTGGAAGCGTATCGCAAGCAGAAGGCTGGCGAGTAATTCCCGATATTGCCCCTGCCGCGTAGCGTTCGGGGTATACCAACAAAATTGAAATCAACCGTATAGGAGGCTGAAATTCATGACTCATGAGGAGATCATTGCCGCCGTCGAGTCTATGACGGTGCTGGAGCTGGCCGATCTGGTCAAGGCTATGGAAGAGAAGTTCGGCGTGTCTGCCGCTGCCCCCGTGGCTGTGGTTGCCGGTGGCGCTGCCGCTGGTGCTGCTGCTGAGGAAGAGAAGACCGAGTTCGATGTGGTGCTGGCTGACGCTGGTTCCGAGAAGATCAAGGTCATCAAGGTTGTCCGCGAGGTTGTTTCCGGCCTGGGCCTGAAGGAAGCCAAGGACATCGTGGAAGCTGCCCCCAAGACCCTGAAGGAAGGCGTTTCCAAGGAAGAGGCCGAGCAGATCAAGGCCAAGTTCGCCGAGGTTGGCGCGAAGGTCGAGATCAAGTAAGTCTTTCCGACTGCTTGAACGCAAAAGCAACTCCGCTGCATGGATTGATCCGTGCAGCGGAGTTTTTTATGTATGTCAGGCGCGCAGACGCTCTAAATAATCATCCATGGTCATGCGATAATGACGCAGATGTCCCGGCTGGGGCACGGGTCGGAAGCCGCAGGCACAGACGGAACGAATGGAGCGCTGATTTCAAAGCCTCCCCTGAAAGGGGAGGTGCCCGCCCTAGG
>USCW01000286.1 GCA_900553315.1 uncultured Eubacteriales bacterium | reverse complement strand
AGGGGTCTGGGGGGAGAGGCGCTTCTCTTAGAGAAGCGGCCTCTCCCCCCAGCGTTCCCCACCCCACGTCTCTTAGGGAGGGAGCGCGAGGGAGGGGGATTCTCTACAGAGAATCCCCCTCCCTCGCAACCCACTCCGTAAAAAATACAATCCCCCTCTTGCGCAGGGATTAGGAGCATGGTATGATAAAAAACCGTAAACGAAAGGGGAGGTTGATGGTTGATGGAAAATAAGCGGCATCCGGCGTATCGGCTGGCCTTTGTGGGCGTGATGGCAGCGCTGGTGTATGTGGTCACGCTTTTTCGTTTCCCGCTTCTGGGTTCCAAGGTGCATTTTGCAAACGCGATGTGTCTGCTGTCCGGTCTGCTGCTGGGCGGCGGCTACGGCGGCGCGGCGGCCGGTCTGGGCTCCGCACTCTATGACCTGCTGGCTGGCGGCTATGACCCGCTGCAAGCCCTCATTACCTTTGTCAGCAAGTTCGCCATGGCGTGGGTCTGCGCCAAGGTCTCCGGGCGCGAAAAGGGCCACGGCAGCCTCGGCCGCGATTATCTCGCCAGTCTGCTGGGTGCGCTGACCTATATCGCCCTGTATATGCTCAAGACCTTCATCTATAAGTCCTACGTGACCCCTGTTCCTGCGGACACACTGGGCGCTGTCATGGTCAGCAAGCTGATACCCTCGCTCATCAACGGCGGCGTTGCGGTGCTGGTCACGCCCCTGCTGATGCAGGCCATGCTCCCCGCGCTGCGCCGTGCCGGTGTTGCGCTCAGCAAACAATAAGCTGCACTTGCCTGAATGCGGCCCCTCACGGGGCTGCATTTTTTCTTTTGTGTCAGCGCTTGCCGTTGCCAAACCTCCGTTTTTTGATTATACTGGGAGCTGCGCGATATCTCGCGCAAGGAGGAGTACCTTGAGTAAGACAAAGGAACGCATTCGGGACAGCCAGCTGCGCTATAAGCAGGGACTGGGCCAGAATTTCATTTATGACGATGATCTGCTGAAGGAGCTGGTGCGTGTCAGCGGCGTGGAGGCCGAGGACGATGTGCTGGAGGTGGGCCCCGGCAGCGGCTCCATGACCAAATATCTGTGCGCGGCGGCGCATCATGTGCTGTCGCTGGAGCTGGACGAGCGACTTCTGCCTATGATCCGCACGTTTCTGGCTCCGTATCCCAATTTTGAGCTGCATCAGGGCGATGCGCTCACCGAGAATCTGCCGGAGCTGACCGCTAACCTGCGCAAGCCCTTCTGCGTTGTGGCGAACATCCCCTATTACATCACCACGCCGCTGGTGAATCTGCTGCTGGGCGGGACGCTGCCCCTCAAGCGGCTGGCGCTTATGGTGCAGAAGGAGGTTGCAGACAAGATGCTGGCCGAGCCGGGAGACGAGGACTACGGCCCGCTTGCCATTCGGTGTCAGTATTTCTGCGACCCCTACGTGGCCATGGACGTTCCCGCCGCCTGTTTCACGCCGGTGCCCAAGGTGGACAGCGCCTTTGTGATCCTGCCCATGCGGGAGGAACCGCCGGTGCAGGTGCATAGCGAAAAGACCTTCTTCCGCGTGGCGGCGGCAGCCTTTGCCATGCGCCGCAAGACCATGGTGAACAACCTCTGCCCCGCCTTCCAACTGACCCGCGAGGAGGCCTGCGAGCTGATGCGCGACTGCGGGCTGGACGAGCGCATTCGCGGCGAGCGGCTAACCATGGCGGACTTCGCGCTGCTGGCCAACAAGCTGGACGAAAGGAGCGCTGAAGCATGAGCATTGCCAAATTTTATCACGTAAGTGCAGAACAATATGCGGCGGATTGCGCCGGATGGGCCGATGTACTGCCTTTGACGGAGCTGCCGCTCCCCTGCCGTGCCACCGGCGGTGCTGCCGGATATGACTTCGTGTGCCCGGTATCCTGCACCATGCAGCCGGGAGAAACGGCGCTGATTCCCACGGGCATTCGTGCGGAAATGGAGACGGGATGGGTGCTGCTGCTCTTCCCGCGCAGTTCGCTGGGCTTCAAGCATCAGCTGACCTTATGCAACACGGTAGGTGTAATCGACAGCGACTATTTTCATGCAAAGAACGAAGGCCACATGATGATTAAGCTGGTCAATCGCGGCGATCATGCGGTAACGCTGGCTCGGGGCGAGCGCTTTTGTCAGGGCATTTTCCTACCCTATGGGTTGGCCGAGGAGGCGGATGTCACAACCGCACGGGACGGGGGCTTCGGCTCCACAGGCCGTTAAGGCCGAAAGGAGAACTTTCATGAGCTATCACATTCGCGTTGCCCGGGAAGAGGATGCAGCGGCGCTGCTGGAAATTTATGCACCCTACGTACTAGAGACGGCTATCACGTTTGAATATGATGTGCCCTCCGCAGAAGAATTCGCCGGACGCATTCGGCACACGCTGGAGCGGTATCCCTATCTGGTGGCGGGGGACGAGTCTGGGGAGCTCTTAGGTTATGCCTATGCGAGTCCCTTTCATGCGCGTCCTGCTTATGACTGGGCGGTAGAGACCTCGATCTATGTACGCAAAGCAGGACGGCGGCAGGGCATAGGCCGTGCATTATATCAGGCGCTTGAGGATGCACTGCGTGCGCAGGGCATTTTGAACCTCAACGCCTGTGTGGCTTATCCTGCGGAGGAGGATGCGCACCTAACCTGCGACAGCGTGCGTTTTCATGAGCATTTAGGCTACACCATGGTTGGTCGTTTCCACGCCTGCGGCTACAAGTTCAACACGTGGTATGACATGGTATGGCTTGAAAAGTCCATTGCCCCCCACCTGACCCACCAACCGCCGATGAAGACGTTTCAGGAGGTACTCCGGGGGAGGCCGCTTCTCTAAGAGAAGCGCCTCCCCCGGGCCCCCTCCCGA
>USCW01000285.1 GCA_900553315.1 uncultured Eubacteriales bacterium | reverse complement strand
AGCCGCTCTTCGGGAGAGAGGGGTCTGGGGGGAGAGGTGCTTCTCTCAGAGAAGCGGCCTCTCCCCCCAGAATCTCCCGTTCGTCCTCCGTACTCCCCCGTTGTTCTCACCTTCGTCCTGTGGTATACTGAGGGGGAATGGAGGGCTTTATGAAAGACGTATTTTTGATCGTGGACGGGAATAGCTTGATGCACCGTGCCTTTCACGCGCTGCCGCTGATGGGTTTTGGCGGCACATATACCAATGCAATTCATGGGTTTCTGACGATGCTGCTCAAGGTCGTCAAGGAAGAGAATGTCCGCTATTGCGCCGTGTGCTTTGACGAGCATGGGCCGACCTTCCGTCATACGGCCTACGCCGATTATAAGGCGGGTCGTGCGCCTACACCGCCGGAGCTGATCGGCCAGTTCAAGCTCATCCGTGAGCTGCTGCCTCAACTGGGCATCGCCAGCTACTCCTTGCAGGGTTATGAAGCCGATGATCTGCTGGGCACCTTATCCCTGCAAGCGGAGAAAATGGACGTTGCACCCCTGCTGCTCACCGGCGACAGGGATGCGCTGCAGCTGGTAGACGGCGTGACGGAATTGATGTTCACCCGCAAGGGCATCACCGAAACCATTCGCTTCACCCCTGCTGCCATCCGCGAAGAATACGGCTTCGGCCCCGAACAGGTCACGGACTGGAAGGGCATGGCGGGCGATAACAGCGACAACATTCCCGGCATTCCCGGCATTGGCGATAAGACCGCTGTCAAGCTGCTGCAAAAGTATGGCACGCTGGAAAACACGCTGGCCCATGCGGGGGATGAAAAGGGCAAGCTCTCCGAGCGGCTGACCACCTATGCCCAGCAAGCGCTGGACTGCAAGGAGCTGGCCCGCATTCATCGGGATGCGCCCATCACTTGGAGCCTGAAGGACTGCACGCTGACGCATTTGAAGGACGGCGTGCCCGCCCTCGAGAAGCTGCAATTAAAGAAGATCGCCGCGCAGATCAACGGCGAAGCCACGGCTACCGCTCCGGCTGCGACTGTCTCTGCCCCAGCACAGATCACTAAGGAAGCCGCTGCTCCTTCTCACCTGACAGCGCTGCCTTATCCGCCGCTGACGGAAATGACGCAGATTTCCGAGTTGTCCGCCTTTCTGGACAGCCTGAGCGACGCCTCCTATCCGCTGGCGCTGTGCCTTGATCTGGACTGCTCTCTTGCCACCAGCGACGAGCGCTGCTGCCGCATCAGCCTAGGCGGCGATCTGCTGAACCCCGGCGCTGACCCGGCCGAGGTGCTGGCGCTGCTGGCCCCGGTGCTGCAATCACGGCAGGTCATCGTTCATGATGGAAAAAAGCTGCTGCATACGCTGCAAAAGCAGCGGCTCCCCCTGCCGGAAAGCTTCTTCTGGGATACCATGCTGGGCGCTTATGTGCTGAACCCGCAGGAAAAGAGCTACACCCTCGCCGCGCTGCTGGGCGAGCTTCCCTGCGACGCACGCGGACTCATGAGCCTGTATCGCTGGCAGGCAGAGCGCATTCGGCAGGATGGCACGGAGCATTTACTTCGGGACGTTGAATTCCCCCTGAGCCATGTGCTCTTCCGCATGGAGGAAGCGGGCTTCACGGTGGATGGCGGCGTACTGCGTGCGCTGGGCGCGGGATATGCCGAGGAGATTGAGGACAGCCGCCGTCAGGTCATTGCTGCCACTGGCGGGCGGGAATTTAACATAAACAGCACCCAGCAGTTGGGCGAGGTGCTGTTCGACGTGTTGAAGCTCCCCCACGGCAAAAAGACGCAGCGGGGTTATTCCACCTCCGCCGAGGTGCTGGAAGGTCTGCGGGACATTGCCCCGGAGGTAATCGAGCCCTTGCTGCGCTATCGTCAGTTGTCCAAGCTGAACAGTACCTATATTGAAGGGCTGCTGCGCCTGATGGGTCCGGAGGGACGCATTCACTCCACCTTCGATCAGGTAGCGACAGCCACGGGACGCATTTCCTCCAGCGAGCCCAATTTGCAGAACATTCCTGTGCGAACGGAGCAGGGACGCGAGATTCGTCGTGCCTTCATTCCGCGTCCGGGCTGGGTGCTGCTGGACGCGGACTACAGTCAGATCGAGCTGCGGCTGATGGCGCACTTTTCCGGGGACACAGCGTTGATCGAGGCCTTCCGCACCGGGCAGGATGTACACGCCCGCACGGCCAGCGAAATCTTTGATGTGCCGCTGAACGATGTTACGCCCACCCTGCGCAGTCGGGCCAAGGCAGTCAATTTCGGCCTGATTTACGGCATCAGCGGCTTTGGCTTGGCGCGAAACACGGGCGTGACGCAGAAGGAAGCGAAGGAGTTCATCGCCCGTTACTTTGCGAAGTATCCGGGTGTGAAGCGCTTCATGGACGAGGCGGTTCAGCAGGGACAGGAGCGCGGCTATGCGGAGACGCTGCTGGGTCGCCGTAGGTATCTGCCGGAGCTGTCCTCATCGCGTAACGTGATCCGCGAGTTTGGTCGTCGTGCAGCGATGAACACGCCCGTGCAGGGCACAGCCGCAGACATTATCAAGCTGGCCATGGTACGGGTAGACGAGGCGCTTCGCCGAGAGAAGCTGCAAGCGAAGCTGATCCTGCAAGTACACGACGAGCTGCTCATTGAGTGTCCACCCGAGGAAGCCGCGCAAGCTGCCGCACTCCTCAAGGACTGCATGGAGCACGTTCTCACCCTAAATGTCCCCCTCTCCGCCGAGGTTCACCAAGGCGAAAACTGGTACGAAACGAAGTAAAAAGATAAGTGTATGCGAGGGAGGGGGCTTCTCTGTAGAGAAGCCCCCTCCCTCGCGCTCCCTTCCCAAGAGACGTGGTGGGGAGGACGAAACTGGGCGCCGAGCTTCGCGCGCAGGCCAATCCG
>USCW01000284.1 GCA_900553315.1 uncultured Eubacteriales bacterium | reverse complement strand
GGCGGGAGCGCGAGGGAGGGGACTTTTCTGAAGAAAAGTCCCCTCCCTCGCAGCACTCACTCATCCACCACAGTCCAGTTGTCTGGATTTGCTTTGTAGGCGGCTTCGGCGGCTTTGGTGAGGGACTGCTGGGTCGCCATGTCGGCAATGCCGGTTGCGCGGCGGGAAATCGAAGTCTGAAAGGAACGGATCGCCTCGGCGGTCGCAGAACCGTAGCTGCCGTCTACACCGGACGCGTCCAGTAAGCCCACCAGCGCCAGCTTTTCCTGTAACTGCCGTACCTTCTCGCCGCTGTTGCCCGTGCGCATCGTCCAGTCCGCTGCATCGTGTACCGTGCCGTAGCCCAGAATGCGCTTGTACGTCAGCGGATACGTGTTCCGCTGCACCGCCACGGGGTTGTTCCCCTCAAGCACGTGAATCGTCACGTTTCCATCCGCGTCCCGCGTGCAGTATTCCACCATCGCCACATGATCCGTGTCCTGCGTCTCCGTCCATGTGAAGAACATCCAATCCCCGGGCTGAGGAATATAATCCCCCGTCTTCAGGTATGCGTCCGTCCCTTTCAGCCATTGATAGCCCCAGCCGGTCAGATGCCCATTCCGCACCACGTAGCGCCCCTGCTTGATAAACCAGCTTCGCCCCGTGTTGCTTCCCGAATACAGCGGATACACGTTCTTCAGCAGCTCCGTACCGTGCTGCTGATCTACCTGCTCCACGCACCAGCACAGATACTCGGCGCACCATTGCGCGTAAGGATCGCCCGCCCATGCGCCATACTTTGAATAGCCGTGCGCACCCTCTCGATAGCCGACCTCGTTCCCGGCAATCTCCAACAGCCAAGTCACATAGTCCGGCACCTCCCACACGGGGGGAATGATCTCCTCCTCCGCGTGCGCAGAAAGCGGAAGCCAGCAGCAAAGCAGCGCCAGCAGCAGCGCCGACAGCCTGTTCTGTCGCTTCACGGGCTCAGCCTCCTTCTTCCGCGCTCAGTCGCACGGGAATATGCGTTACGATCTCAAAGCCGTCCGGCTCCACCTTGCAGCCGAGAGCCAGCACCTTTACGCCCTGCGCCGCCGCCCGCCGCACCGCTTCTCCAAAGGCAGGGTGCGTGCGGTCATTGAACCGCAGCTCGTGTATCCCCGGCATAGCAACCACAAAACAGAGATACGCCATGTACCCCTCTGCGGCGGCCCTGCATAGCTCCTCCACATGCTTCACGCCGCGTTCCGTGGGCGCGTCCGGGAAGTACGCCACGCCGTTTTCCTCCAGCGTCACACCCTTCACCTCGATGAAGCCCCGCTTCTCCCCCGCCGCAAAGGCGAAGTCGAATCGGCTGTCCCCATAACGCGTTTCCGGGCGCAGTTCCGTCAGCTCCTGCAAAAATCCGCCCTGCGCCGCCCAATGCTGAAACACGCGGTTCGGAGCCTGGCTGTCCAGATTCACCAGTACATCGCCCTTGCGCACCGTCACCAGATCATAGTGTGTCTTGCGTCGCGGGTCTGCGTTTTCCGCCAGATACACCTCCGCACCGGGGATCAGCAGTTCCCGGCATCGCCCGGTGTTCTTCACATGACAGACGACCTCCGTGCCATCCGTCAGGCGGCAATGGGCAAGAAAGCGATTCGGGCGTGTCAGGAATTCCGCCCGACACACCCGGTCATAGAGCCTCACTCGTCCACCCGGTAGATGACCATGGTCAGCGCACCGTCGTCGCTGGTGTGGCCCTCCACGCGGATGGGGAAATCATAATCATTGCGGAAGCGGAGGTTCAGCACATCGGAGCCCACCGCCGCGTCCACGCCGTGGGGCAGATATTTTGCGCCGTCGGGGCCATGGGGCCGCCGCTGAAGGATCTCGACGCCCGGCAGTTGAAGCAGCGCGTTATACAGCGTGGAGGACACCTGACAGGTGCCGCCGCCGTAGCCGGGGACGCTGGTACCGTTGATCAGCACCCACGCCTTTTGATAGCCCAGCGATTTGCGGTAGGGGCCGACCTGCTTATTGAAGTTCAGCTCCTCCCCGGGCTGCATGACACGGGTCAGGCGGTCGCAGGCCACGCGGATATTCACCAGACGGCTCTTATTGATGTCCGTCTTTGCCATACTATAATAAGAAGTATAGGCCGCGATAGGCGTTTCGTCGCTGAGGGGGGTATCCGTGGGCGACACGGGAATAATGTCCGTCAGCATGTCCATTTTGATATAGCCATAGCTGCGCCAATAGGGCACGATGGCCCAACCGTCCTGCACCAGCCACAGACCCACCAGCGTGCCGGGATTCAGCGTGACCCAGTCCTCGTCAGTGGTGCTCATGGATTTATACACGGGGCAGGTGACGGCGGTGGTAGCGATATAGGTGCATTTCTGCACGCCATAGGGTGCGGTATTCACCGGATCGACAGCCTTGACGCTGCTGATGCGGCTGCGCTTAATGAAGCCGATCTGTCCCTCATAGCGGATGATGGCCCAGTTGGAGCCCACATACAGCACGTCAGCGGTCACGGAGTTCCTATTATAGAAAACGCGGGCCGATTTGGTGGAGCGTTCGCTGAAGCCGCTGGACTTTTCCTGCACGCGGCAGGTATAGATCGCGGGCGAGCTTGCGTCGAAGTCGCTCAATTCCTTTTCGCGGTACGTTTCCCCTGCGATTGTTTCCGCGTCGTCATCGTCGTCGTTTACCGCGTCCAGAGCCTCCAACTCCTTCTGCTCCTCCTGATTCAGCTGACCATCTGCTTCCTCCGCCCACGCGGTCGTCGCCAGCATCATACAAAGCGCCAGCATCAGCGCGATCCACCGCTTCATATTCCAGACCTCCCATCGTTCACCATCTCGCCCTCATTATACCATTCGCCCCCCCTCTGTGCAAGCACGCGCCAAGGGTTTTACAAATAGGGAACATGAAAGTGAATCTGGGGGAGAGGCCGCTTCTCTAAGAGAAGCGCCTCTCCCCCAGACCCCCT
>USCW01000283.1 GCA_900553315.1 uncultured Eubacteriales bacterium | reverse complement strand
ATGGCGGAAAAGGCATCGCCTACGCTGCCAACGAATTGTGCGGTATTGCCTTTATACGGCTCAAATTGAACATCGTTCACGAAGGGGAAAGCTGTGAAAACGGCGAACCATCCCCGCCTCCACCGCCTTTGGCAGCGCAATGTTTGCCGCTCGCTGTTAAAGATAAAAATCAACTGAAAAAAGGAGAATGGCATATGCAGGCAATTGTTGAAACCCTCTTCGACGCGTTCTATCTGGTATCCGTTGTCACCATCGGCATTCTGATGATCCGAAACAGCAAGGGCAATGCGCAGTTTCGGCTGTTCGGGCTGATGGCTGTTGTGCTGGGAGCCGGAGATTCCTTCCACCTGGTTCCCCGTGCGCTGGCGCTGTGCACCACCGGCCTTGAAAACTACACCGTCGCGCTTGGTCTGGGCAAGTGGATCACATCCGTCACCATGACCATTTTCTATGTGCTGCTCTACTATGTCTGGCGGCAGCGCTATCAGGTCAAGGGAAAGTCCGGTCTGACCGCCGCCGTGTACGCGCTCAGCGCCGTGCGAATCGGCCTTTGCATGATGCCGCAGAACCAGTGGCTGAGCGCATCCTCGCCGCTGGCGTGGGGTGTCTACCGCAACATTCCCTTCGCGCTGCTGGGTCTGCTGATCATCGTGCTGTTCTATCGCAGCGCCAAAGAGCATGAGGATCGCGCGTTCCGCTGGATGTGGCTGACCATTGTGCTGAGCTTTGGCTTCTATATCCCGGTCGTGCTGTGGGCGGACGCCGTTCCGCTCATCGGAATGCTGATGATTCCTAAGACCTGCGCCTATGTCTGGACGGTGCTGATCGGCTACTCCGCCATGAAGAAAGAGTGCCGATAAGAAAAGACGGAACCCCAGCCGCGCTTGCAAAAGCGGCGCTTCGGCATGGCGTGCTGCACCGAAAACAGACGCTGATGGCAGGAGTCACCTACTGCAATTACTATATCACGGGGAACAAGAAATAAGGAACGGACGGTTCCTGCCTATCTTTTGAAAAACGAAGACAAAAAACAGCCCGCTGACGATTGTGCCAGCGGGCTGAAGTATATCCTTCTATATCATTAGTTTCCGCATTCGATGCTGATGGCGTTGAACAGGCCCAGAATATCATCCAGCTGCGTGGCCTGTTTTTCCTCGCCGCTGCGATCCAGCACCACCTGCCCCGCGTGGAGCATCAGCAGCCGGTCGCCATAGGTCAGGGCATGGCGCAGGTTATGCGTTACCATCAGCGTGGTAAGGTGCTTTTCCGCAACGATTTTTGCGGTCAGCTCCATGATGATTTCCGCCGTCTTGGGGTCGAGGGCGGCGGTATGCTCATCCAGAATCAGGAAATCAATGGGGTTCATGGTCGCCATCAGCAGCGCCAGCGCCTGACGCTGACCGCCGGACAGGGAGCCCACGGGAATGCCCATTTTGTCCTCAAGCCCTAGTCCCAGCGGCGCAAGCATAGCTTTGTAAGCCTCGATGCGACGCTTGTTGGTGCCGCGAGTCAGGTTGAAGGGCTTGCCCTTGTTGTCTGCCATGGATAGGTTTTCAAGAATGTTCATCGTGGGGCAGGTACCCATGGCGGGGTTTTGATATACCCGACCCATGCGGCGATAGCGGCGGAACTCCTTCACCTTCGTGATGTCCGCATTGTCCATGAGAATTTTTCCCTGCTCCACCGGAATAGAGCCGCAGAGAATGTTCAGCAGACTGGTCTTGCCCGAGCCGTTGCTGCCCACCACCGACGCAAAGGAGCCCTGCTCAATTTTCAGGGAAAAATCCTTGAACAGACAGGTCTCATGCACCGTGCCGGGATTGTAAATTTTCGTAATATGCTGCACCTCAAGCATGAATGCGCACCTTCTTTCGCGGCATTGTGCCCGCCACCAGAATCAGCAGGAACAGCACCGCTGTTACCAGCTTCATATCTTGGGATTCCATGCCCATGGCCAGCGCCACGGAAACACAGGCCTTGTAAATGATCGAACCCACCAGCACCGCCGTGGTGGACTTCACAAAGGACACATGCTTGAACAGATTCGTGCCAATGATGACCGACGCAAGGCCGATGACCATGGTGCCCGTGCCCATCGAGATGTCAAAGAACCGCTGCTGCTGGCAGAGCACCGCACCCGCCAGACTTACCAGCGCATTGGCGATCATCAGACCGACGATCTTCACGCTGCCCTGATCCCGGGCCAGCGTCGTTACCACCGCGGGATTGTCGCCCGCCGCACGCAGCAGATAGCCAGCCTTCGTCTTGAGGAACCAGTCCAGCAGAAGCTTCGCCAACAGGGCAATGATGAGGATCATCACTAGTGTAGCATAAGGCGCAACCGCTGCCGGAAGAGACTTGGTGAAGCTGCTTTTGAACAGCGTCTCGTTAGCGAAGAGCGGCACATTCGCCTTGCCCGCAATGCGCAGGTTGATGGAGTACAGACCCGTCATGGTGATAATGCCGCTGAGCAGGTCGCGTACCTTGCACTTGACGTGGATCAAGCCCGTGACGAGACCTGCCACCGCGCCCGCCAGCGTCGCCGCCAGCAGGGACAGCGCCGGATGCACGCCGTTGACTGTCAGCACCGCCGACACCGCTGCACCCAGGGGGAACGAGGAATCCACCGTCAGATCGGGGAAATCAAGGATTCGATAGGTAATCAGCAGGCCGAGGGCAAGAATGCCATAAATGAGGCCCTGCTCCAGAATGGTCATCAGCATGGAATCACAACCTTATCAAAGGATTCAAAAAGCAAAGGATGAAGATGAACAGCCGTTAAGGGCAGAGCTTGCGCCCCGCCCGATGAAGGTATGGAATTTGAGGGAGCCTCGCCTGTGGGCGTGGGGGACTTATCCTCCGTCATGCGCTTCGCGCATGACTGCTCCTTCTGCGGAAGGAGCCAAACTGGGATTTCGCCTCTGCGGAGGCGAGGCGGTGGCTTTCCGATCGCCCCCGCCACC
>USCW01000282.1 GCA_900553315.1 uncultured Eubacteriales bacterium | reverse complement strand
GTCTGGGGGAGAGGCGCTTCTCTTAGAGAAGCGGCCTCTCCCCCAGAATCTCCCCACCGTAAATCTTTTCGGGAGGGAGCGCGAGGGAGGGGGCTTCTCTTCAGAGAAGTCCCCTCCCTCGCATATGTTATTTACCCCGCAATTTCTTTTTTCTTGATGCCGATGGCGGCGGCCAGCTTTTCGCGGCGCTTGCGGCGCTTGTCTTTGATTTCAAGACGCTCAGCAAGGTCGCGGGCGCCAACACCGTAGACCAGATAGAGAATCAGACCGGATACCAGCATGATGAAGACCGTTGAGGCGCATCGGCGACCCGACGCATTCACATTGTAGCCGTCGCGGCCCTCCTCGGCGCACATGTTCTGAATAATCATGGCGTAGGTCTTGCCATAGCTGGACTGGAACGTCGCAGACATGTCGTATTCCGTGAATAGCGCGTTGAAGTTCAGCGCAAAGACCGCCAGCACGCTGGGCAGCACAATCGGCAAGCGTACCTTTAGGAACGTTACCAAACTGCTTGCGCCCAAGTTCCGCGCCGCATCCTCCAACTCCTCGTCTATGGCATAGAACGAAGCTTTTATCATGCGCAAGGCAAACGGCAGCTTCACTACTGTGTACGCCATCACGATCAAGAATCGTACATTGTTCTTCCAGTACAAGTTCTGATTGAACACATACCACACGGAGTCCGAGTTGAAATACGTGCGGTATGAATAGCAGATCAGAATCGTGGGCAGCAGCCACGGGAACAGCAGGCTGTATTCCAACACCGTGCTGCGCTTCTTGCCCTTGTTGCGGAAGATGTAGTTCACCGCCACCACAACGATCACGCAGGCCAGCGCCGCCGCAATGGCCGACAGCACAAAGCTCAGCCGAATGCCGCCCACGGTGTCCGCATTGGCGAACAGACCGGAGATAGCTCCTGTGCGCGTTTTCAGCTTGCCGCGGTTAGTCAGGAACTCATAGTCCTGCGTACCGAAGAAGTTCACCAGCGTCCAGTCGGAGAGGTTCAGCGACTTGGAGCGGATCGCCGGGTAGTTCTGGAACGCAAAGAGGAGAATCATCACCACGGGGGTCATGTAGATGATCCACAGCACGTAGGCGTAGATATGCGCCAGCACATTGGCCACCGGGTTGGTGATCTTCTGTTTGACCAGCTTAGCCTTCGTCTTGCTGACGGAGAGGTAGTGTCCCTTGCGCTCATAGGAGGACAGCACGGTCAGCAGGATGATAGTGAACATGGCCAAAATAATGGACAGCAATGCAGCGCGAGCCTGCGGGAAGGACTCATCCGCCACAGAAGAGCCGGCCAGACGGACGATCTCCGGGTTGATGGAGTCATAACCCAACAGCGTAGGCGCAGACATAGCGCACAGGCCGGTGATGAACGTCATGACCGTCAGGGAGAACATGGTGGGCAGCAGGGTGGGGAAAACCACCTTCCACAGCACCTTGAAGGGCTTCGCGCCCATGTTCCGCGCCGCTTCCACCGTGTTATAGTCAATGCCGCGAATGGCATTGCGCAGGAACAGCATGTGGTTGCTGGTGCAGGCAAAGGTCATGGTGAACAGCACGGCGTTGAAACCGGAGAACCAGTTCTTGTTCATATCCGGGAAGGTCTTCGCCAGCCACGTGGTAATGATGCCATCGCTGTCGTACAGGAACAGGTAGCCCGTGACCAGCGCCACGCCGGAATAGATCAGCGTGGTCATATAACCCAGCCGCAGAATCTTCGCGCCCTTAATGTCGAAGTATTCCGTCAGCAGCACGATACTCACGCCAACCACGTTGACGGTGATGACGAGGCACACAGCCAGCTTCAGGGAATTCATGACGTAACTGGGCATATTGCCCGCGAAGAAGAAGCGGATGACCGCCCAAGGGTCGGTATTGCCCGCCGCATCCTTCACGGTAAAGATCTGCGTCAGCGTATTCAGGCACGGCAGCAGCATGAAGCCGAAGAACAGGTACACGAAGAAGGCAATACCGAAGGTTTTACCGATCAGGCCCGGATTCAGCCATGAACGTTTTTTCATACCCGTTCCCCCTTACTCCGCGTCATAGGACATGACGTCGGCGGGATGGATGCCCACGGTCACTTGCTCGCCGGGCTCATAGATATTGATGCCGTCGTTCTTTTCGATAGCCTTGATGGTCTGGCCGTCCACGTTGATGTAATACTTGATATACAGGCCATAATATTCACGGCTCTCGATAGTGCCCTGCATTTGCAGCTCATTAGCGTCCTTGGGGCAGTTCACACGGATGCGCTCCAGACGGATGAAGTGATGCTGGCTGGGGTTCAGCTGCATCTCCTTCACCACACGATCCTCCAGACGGTTAATATCGCCGATGAAGTTGCAGACGAACTCGGTCTTGGAGTGGTTATAGATTTCATTGGGGGTGCCGATCTGTTCGATATAACCCTTATTGAACACGGCGATTCGATCGGACAAGGTCAGGGCTTCCTCCTGATCGTGGGTAACATAGATGGTCGTGATGCCGAACTCACGCTGCATTTTCTTCAGTTCGTTACGGAGCTGCACGCGGAGCTTCGCGTCCAGGTTGGACAAAGGCTCATCCATGCAGATGATGGCGGGGCCGGTCACAAGGGCACGGGCGATGGCGACGCGCTGCTGCTGACCGCCGGACAGCTGGCCCACGGCCTTCTTGAGCTGTTCGTCAGACAGATCGACCTTCCGCGCGATGTCCCGAACCTTCTTATCAATTTCGTCCTTCTTGAGCTTCTTAATCTTGAGGCCGAAGGCGATATTATCATACACAGTCATGGTAGGGAACAATGCGTAGCTCTGGAACACGATACCGATATTTCGCTTTTCGATCGGCACATGGGTAATATCCTTGCCATCCACGTTCACGGTACCGGAAACGGGCTCAATAAAGCCGGTGATGGTACGCAGCGTGGTCGTCTTGGCGCAGCCGGACGGGCCGAGGAAGGTAAAGAACTC
>USCW01000281.1 GCA_900553315.1 uncultured Eubacteriales bacterium | reverse complement strand
CTTCGGGAGGGGGCCCGGGGGAGGGGCTTCTCTCAGAGAAGCCGCCTCCCCCGGAGTTCCCCATCTCCCCTTATTTTTTTCTTGCCAGAAAAGGGAAAAGCGATTACAATAGGGTGTAAGAAATCCTGTGTAGGGAGGAAACGCGTATGAAGCAAGTTATGGCGACGGCGAAGGAAAAGATGAGCAAGACCTGCGACGTCTATTTCAAGGAAATGCAGTCTCTGCGGGCGGGTCGCGCAAACCCGAAGCTGCTGGATAAGATCACGGTGGATTATTACGGCGCACCCACGCCCATCAATCAGCTGGGCAATATCACCTCTCCGGAACCCCGGATGCTGACCATCTCGCTGTGGGACGCGAAGGCGTTGTCTCTGGTGGAGAAGGCCATCCAGAAGAGCGATCTGGGTCTGAATCCCTCCAACGACGGCAAGGTCATCCGTCTGATCTTCCCCGAGCTGAATGAGGAGCGCCGCAAGGAGTTGACCAAGATGGCTCGTAAGAGCGCCGAGGAGGCCAAGGTGGCTGTCCGTGCCATCCGCCGCGACGCCATCGAGCAGATCAAGAAGATGAAGAAGGATTCCCTCATCACCGAGGACGACCAGCGCAAGGGTGAAGAGGAGATGCAGAAGATTACCGACAACGCCATTAAGGAAGTCGATAAGATCTGCGCCGCCAAGGAAAAGGAGATCATGGAGGTTTGAGCCTGAACATGCGTGATCTGCTGGGGCTGCCCCTGCCCATGGCGCAGGCCAAGCTGCGTGCGGCAGGGCTGAGCGCGGAGGTGGAGATCTCCCGCAGCCCCCGGCGAACGACGGACGAGGGAACGCCCCGGGTGGTTCGCGCACAGGAGGGGCTGCTGACCGTCTGCTATTTTCCGGACGGCGACCCGGCAAACGAAAAGAGCGAATGAAACAGCAAACCATGCGCGGCCCTTGCGACTGCGCATGGTTTTTTTAAGGAGGAAACACAATGGCCTTTTGGAAGGGCGGACGAACGCTGCATCACCATGGCCCCATGACGCGGGACGAGTTCAAGAAGCTTCCCCGCCATGTGGCGATCATCATGGATGGCAACGGGCGCTGGGCAAAAAAGCACAAGCTGGCTGTGGCGAAAGGACACCGTCAGGGCGTGGAGACCCTGCGGGAGATCATTCGTCACACGGACGACCTGAAGATCGAGGCCCTGTCCCTGTACGCCTTTTCCACGGAAAACTGGAATCGCTCCCCGGAAGAGGTGGGAGCGCTGATGGGGCTGATTCTGGAATTTTTTGCCTCGGAAATAGATGAATTGGATGCAAAGAACGTTCGCATTCTGATTCTGGGGGATAAGAGCCGTCTGCCGCAGAAGCAGCGGGAGGTGCTCTACGAAGCGGAGGAGCGCACCGGAAAGAACACCGGGCTCCACCTGAATATCGCCATCAATTACGGCGGCCGGGCCGAGCTGACGCTGGCCGCGAAGGAGATCGCACAGCTGGTGCAGCGCGGAGAGATGCAGCCTGAGAACATCACGGAGCGCACCCTCAGCGACCACCTGTATACCCGCGGACAGCCGGACGTAGATCTGCTGATCCGCACCAGCGGCGAAATGCGGCTGAGCAACTTCCTGCTGTATCAATGCGCGTATGCGGAGTTTCTGTTCCCCACAACGCTGTGGCCGGATTTCAGCGTGCATGATTATGATCTGGCGCTGCAAGCCTACGGCGGGCGGGAGCGGCGGTTTGGCAAGCGGCTTTCCTGAGAAAAAAAGCCGCCGGAACTTCATCATGAGTTCGAATTTGTGTAGTAAGCTGAAAGGCGAAGGATAACAGGCGGACGTGCGAGGGCGTGGTTCGCCGGAAAAGAGGGATGGGCATGGCACAGCGGGTTGCGACGGCGGCGGTGCTGATCGTGTTTTTGATTGTGATGATGTATTTTGGCGGCGTGGTGATGGGTATCGGCGCGATGGTATGCCTATGCTTCGCCATGCACGAGGAATATCACGCGCTGTCCGTGGCGGGGCATCGGCCCGTGGCATGGCCCACTTGGGTGGCCACGGCGGCGTGCGTGCCGCTGGTGGCGGCGTGGGGCATCGGCACGGTGATCCCGCTGCTGGCCATGACCTGTTTGATTACGATCATTTGTGTGGTTTTCCGGGACGAGCCGAAGCTGGAAGACGCGGTGATGAGCGTGCTGCCGCTTTTTACGGTAATGCTGCCGGGCATGTGCATTGTTGTGATGGCGCAGGTGCAGCCTAAGGCGGTGCAGGTGGTGCTGCTGAGTCTGACCTTTGCGGTGCCGGTGCTGGGCGACACGCTGGCGTTCTTTGTAGGCAGTCGGGTACGCGGGCCGAAGCTGTGCCCTGCGGTGAGCCCGAACAAGACGATTTCCGGCGCGATTGCGGGTCTGGTAGGCAGTCTGCTGGCGGCGGTGGTGGTTGGTCTGGCGAGTCTGCTGTTCTGCGACGCGGCGACGCTGGCGCAGCTGCCCAGTTGGTGGCAGTATGCGCTGATCGGTTTGATCGGCGGCGTTGCGGGGCAGATGGGCGATCTCTTTGCATCCCTCGTGAAGCGCCATTGCGGTTTGAAGGACTTCTCCAGTCTCTTCCCCGGTCACGGCGGTATGCTCGACCGTCTGGACAGCATCCTCTTCATGGCTGTCGTCATGTTCAGCTTTCTACTGCTCAGAGGCGCGGGAATTTGAGAGGATGCGAGGGAGAGGTCTTTTCTGTAGAAAAGCCCCCTCCCTCGCGCTCCCTTCCGAAAAGACGGGGGTGGGGAGACGCTGGGGGGAGAGGCGGCTTCTCTGAGAGAAGCCCCTCTCCCCCCAGACCCCCTTCTCCCGAAGAGCGGATGGCGTTTGGCGGGGGTGCTTCTGCATAGTTGGTTCCGCCTGAGAGGTGGGTGCGGTTTCCTGCTGATGGGTTGTGGTCACGGCGGCTGACAGAGCCGCCGCGACCTACCAACGCTGGCTACCAACCGATTTCAGGTAGGGGGCGGGCG
>USCW01000280.1 GCA_900553315.1 uncultured Eubacteriales bacterium | reverse complement strand
GGGAGGGAGCGCGAGGGAGGGGCTTCTCTCAGAGAAGCCGCCTCCCTCGCATCACACACACATTCTGGAGGTTTCCTTTGCGTACTTTGAAGTCGATACGGGTGCAGCTGGTGCTGATTATGCTGAGCTGCTATTTGATTCCGATCGGGGTGCTGGGCGGGTATATGGGCTCGGCGCTGTTTACCGACCTAAGGGAAAAAACGGAAACGGCGCTGACCTCGGGCGCGGAGTATTCCTGCGACCTGACCGTCCAGCGGCTGGAGCGCAGCATCACCCTTGCCCGGGACGCAACCTACGACGGGGAACTGACACAGGCTGCCGGGAACTACGACGCGGGTACGCTCAGTAAACCGGAATTCCTGCGCCAAGCACGGAACTATATCGAACGCAAGTATAGCCGCGAAGACCTGTTCACCTTCGCCATGTTCTATCCCGTGTCTGACCCTACCCTGCTATGCTATAACCGTACCGGGTACGACGGCGCCATGGAATATATGCGCAGCGCCTACAGCCAAGTGCTGACTCTCACCGAAACGCTGGATACCCGCTGCCTCTTTCTGGAAGCGGAGGATCGGCT
Source organism: uncultured Eubacteriales bacterium (assembly GCA_900553315.1). Taxonomy (GTDB): domain Bacteria; phylum Bacillota; class Clostridia; order Christensenellales; family Aristaeellaceae; genus Egerieenecus. The sequence goes on along the minus strand of USCW01000280.1, from coordinate 2,412 downwards.
CTACCTCGTCCGCAACCTGATGAACCAGCGCATGGAACGCTTCGGCGTGCTGATCCTCGGCCTGAACCGCGAAATGCTCTACGGCCCCCTCCATGAACTGGCCGATGAATGGGACGCGACCCTGACCGTTCAACTGAACAGCATCGGCGCCGCCAGCGAGAACGACCGTCTCCCCGATGGCCTCTCCGATACGGAAAACGGCGGCCTTGCCTATGCCCGATACGTGAACGGCCGTGACTATGACCTTGCCTTCCGGCTCAGCCTGAGCCGCCAGCGCCTCTACGGCGAGTTCTATGCCTTCCGCCGCCTGATGACGCTGCTGCTGGCCCTGCTGATCCCCGTCATGGCGCTGCTCATTTATTACGTCCACCGCCGCATCGTTAAGCCCATTACCCTGCTGTCCCACGCCTCCCAGCGCATCGAGGCGGGCGAACTGGGCGTAACCGTGCCCATGCACGGCGGCGACGAGCTGGGCGACCTCGGCGTAGCCTTCTCCAACATGAGCCGCCGCATTGCCGACCTGATCGACAAGACCTATAAAGAAGAGATCGCCCTGCGGGACGCACGAATCCAAGCCATGCAGAGCCGCATCAATCCCCACTTTATCAATAACGCGCTGGAAACCCTCAACTGGGAGGCCCGCATTGAGGGCTCCGAAACCATGTCTCAGATGGTGGAGTCCCTCTCCGTGCTGCTGAATGCGGGCATGGGACGGGGCAACCGCCGCATTGTCCCCCTGCGGGAAGAGATCGAGGTGTCCCAGGCGTACTTCTACTTCATCGGTCTGCGCTTCGGCGAACGTCTCACCACCACCTGCGAGGTCGCGCCCAAGCTGCTGGACGCGCAGGTGCCGCTGATGACCATCCAGCCGCTGCTGGAAAACGCCGTGGAGCATGGCGTAGCCCCCTCCGGCGGCGGGGCCATCACGCTGATCTGCGAACAGGCGGAGGATGAGCTTCGCATTCGCGTGCTGAACACCGGCAAGGGCATTACTGCCGAGGATCGCACCCGGCTGAACGCCTCCCTTCGCGGCAATAATCAAGAGGGTGCGCATCTTGGCTTGGCGAACATTGCCAACCGGCTGCGGCTTATCTACGGCGAGAATATGCGCTTTGTGGTGTATTCCGACGCGGAGAACCGCACGGTGGCTGAAATTGATTTGCCGCTGACCATTGCAAAGGAGGATGCTCCATGAAAAAATTCGGCTGTATCTTGACGGCGCTGCTGCTCTGCTTGAGCCTGAGCGCCCATGCGGAGGGGCTCACGCTGTACACGGTCAGCTCCTTTGCTGGCACAGACGCGGCGGCGGACAGCTATGTGGAGCTGCTGAAGACCTTTGAAGAAGAGAGCGGCTGCACGATTGTGGACAATTCAGCCACCAGCAGCGAGGAATGGAAGGCCAGCGTGCTGAACGATTTTGCGGCGGGCAACGAACCGGACGTGATGTTCTTTTTTGCGGCCAGCGCGGACTCTGCGCCGCTGCTCAGCCGGGTGGTTTCCATTGCGGAGATCAACGCGGCCTATCCCGAGGCGCATCTGCCGGAATCCGCCGCGCTGACCGAGGCGGACGGCAAGGTTTACGCCATTCCGGTGCGCCCCTACGTAGAAGGTTTATTTGTCAACACCGATCTGTTTGCGCGGTATGACATTCCTTTGCCCACAACGTGGGCGCTATTGGAGAATGCGATTCTTCGCTTCCGCGAGGAAGGGATCACGCCCATTGCGATCTCCCTGACGGACATTCCCCACTACCTTGCGGAGCTGGCGATTCTTGCGTGCAGCTCCCCGAAGGATTATCTGGCGCGCCCGAAAACCTTGGAGGAGGTGCCCGCGTCGTGGTACAAGGGCATGGCGCTGATTCGCCGCCTATATGAGCTGGGGGCGTTCCCGGACAATGCCGCCGCGACGACGGAGGCAGCAACAAGCCAGCTTTTTCGCAGCAAGAAAGCGGCGATGCAGCTGGACGGCAGTTGGTTTGCGAACAGCATACCGGCTGAGAGCATGGACACGACGATGATGCTGCCCATGCCCGCGTACACGGAGGCCGCGTCCCCCACGGCGGTGATTGGCGGCGTATCCATGGGCTTTTATCTGACACGGCGTGCGTGGAACGATCCCGCGAAGCGTGACGCGGCGGTGGCGCTGCTCTGCCACTTAGCCAGCGAAGACAGTCTTGCGCGCCTAGGCGGCTATCAGTTCAGCGATCGTCTTGCCGCGTCCTACAACGAGCTTTTATCAAGTGCGACGCAGATGCTCCCGCCCATTCAGGACGCAATGAGCAAACCCGCCCGCGAGGTATGGCTCCTGACCTGCGTTCCCGCCGTAGCCGAAGGCGATCTCTCCCCCGAAGACTGCTGGCGCTCCGTCATGGAAGAAAAACCGTTTGAGTGACGGGGAGATTCCGGGGGAGGG
>USCW01000279.1 GCA_900553315.1 uncultured Eubacteriales bacterium | reverse complement strand
CGAGGGAGGGGCTTCTCTCAGAGAAGCCGCCTCCCTCGCATACCCCCGGAGTTCTCTCACTCCCCAAACGCTTCCCACATGAGAGTGAATAGCTTGCGGGAGATGGCGCAGACGCGGTTTTGGAGCTTGTTGGAGCAACCATTGGAGATCATGACGAAAACGAAACGACTTTCGGACTCAAAGTAGGCGTTCGCGGTAATGCCGCCGCTCATGCCCTGATGACCGTAAACAAGACGATCCGCTAAAAGCGTGTCGTTCCGGTTCACACATAGACCATAGGGCGAATCGATCCGCACACCGCCGCGCCCCTGCTGACTGGCCAGCATCTCCGCCACCGTCTCCGGCTGAAGCAGCACCATACCATCCACCTCACCGCCGTCGCACAGCGCAATCCCCAAACGGCATAGATCGCGGCCCGTGATCCATAGCTTCCCCACCGTCAAATTGTAATGCGTATCCGGGTTTGGCTCCGCTTCCCAGTCGCGGGTCAGGGACTTCTGCACCGAGCTTTCCACCGTGCCGTCCGAGTTATAACAGGTCGCAATGTCCGACGGCGTAGCCAGATAGGACGCATGATAGGCCGCGTCTATCCCCAGCGGCTCAAACACGCCCTCCGCCATCGTATCCTGAACGTTCTTCCCCGTCACAGCCTCCAGCACGGAACCCATCACACCGGCGCCAAAATTCGAATAACGGTACTTCGTACCGGGAACCTCGTCATAGTAATTGGCACGATGGTTCCCCTCCAGCGCCAATAACGCCTCCAAACCGCGCCGCCCATAGCTGCCGTTCTGGTTCAGCGAGGACGTGTGCGTCATGAGATGGCGCAGGGTGATCGGTACCTCCCTGGCATAGGGATTGCGCAGGGTGAAGCCCAGATAATCCGAAAGGTCTGCATCCAAGTCCAGCGTCCCCGCCTCAACCAACTGCATGATACGAATGGCGGAAACCATTTTCGTGACGGAAGCCACGCGGAAATAGGTATTCTCCGTCACGGGCGTTTTGCTCTGGCGATTCGCAAAGCCGTAATTGTACTGATAGATGATCTCGCCGTCCTTCGCCGCCAGCACCGTCCCGCCGACGGCCTTGTACATCTTGAAAATCTTCCGAACTTCTTCGTCAACGTCGCTGGTTTCGCCCAAAGCCGTCGCGCAGACCATCCATGCCGCTAAAACCATCGCCAGAAATCTCTTCATAGAACGCTCCTTTTGCAACCCTGCATGGTCTTACGTACCCGAGGTGCTTTCCTTACTGACCAGCTCCAGCACACGCGTGACCGTCGTGATGGTATCGTCAGTGAGCTTTGGCAGCGTCAGCGCGTAAATAGCATCGCTGGCCTGTGCGTGCAGGCGAATGTGGTCGGCGTTCTCCATGCGCACGGCGGTTAGACCGGTCAAGTTCTGTGCCGCCGCCCCGGTCAGCGTATAGCCGTCTTTGCCCAACAGCTCCACCGCACGAGCGGGATAAATCGTGGCCAGCGTAATTTCAAGACCATTATCCGTGGTATACCGCAGCTCGCAGATACGGGCAAAGCCGCCCTCGTAGGCCTGATCGTAGCTCGTGCCGGACACCAGCACCGGACCCATGCCTTCCATAAAGGCCAGCACCGGCACGGGGAACGCCTCCGCCAGCGCGGCCACCTGCCGCTCGCTCTGAATATTCAAGGCAGGGCTGGCCGTCAGCAGCGGCTGGGCCTGATCAATGTCAATAGCGTTCTCCGGCTCCTCTGGCTGACCAAGAATCACCGCCAAATAAAACAGCGCCACCAGAATCACGGCCAGCAGCGTCATCAGCAGCGCATGCAGCGCCTTCTTCAATCGGGGATGCGGCTTGCGCGGCTCCCTTTTCGGCGCAGTCTTTGTGCGTGGCATGGCTTCGTCCCCTTTCATCGGCAATACGTTTAGCTTCGCCGCACGGATCGCCGTCTATACAAGCGCCCCCTTTCCCCCGGCAGGGAGAAAGGGGGCAGATGTTTTGCTTCATCAGTCGATGTTCATGCCGGGATAAACCGTCGTCACGCCCAGCAGGCGGCATTGGAAGGACTCCATCAGCTTCTTCTGCGGCACGCTGCGGCTCAAAATGCGGGTCGTCACCTTCGTCACGCCCTCCGCCGCCATGACCGCCATGGAGCGGTGTAATAATGCACGACCCATGCCCTGCTGACGGTTGGGTGCGGTAATATACATCGTAACCAAGTCGCAGGTATCGCCCTCGCCCGCCATCATGATCTCGCCGATCAGGTCGGTATTGCGATACAGACCCAGCGCCAGAAAATGCGGCATCCGCATCAGACCCTGCAAATAATTCAGATCGACAAAGGTAATATCGTTCATCACCAGCCGGTAAATAAAGGCGTTCTGCTCCTCCGGCGTATTCAGCTGCACAGGCGCAACGGCGCAGCTCATGGGAATCTTGCCATCCCCGGCGGGAATTTCCAGCCGGAGCATATCCTCGGTATCCTCGCAGGTGAAGCCGTTATGCAGATAGAATTCCTTCGTCCGCGCATCGCCGGGGGTAATGGCGGTATAGACCCTTGCCCGCAGTTGAGGATTTTCGTCCCGCATTTGCCGGGCCCGAGCAACCAGCGCCCCAAAGAGCATATAGCGTGCCACAGGCTGGCACTCCATGGAAATATACAGGTTGACCGGCCGATCCGGGAAAATATTAGGCTGCATGACGCGGATGATATATCCCACGCCGATCTCATTGCCCATTTCATCCGCCGCCAGAAACACATTCTCCGGCGGCATATTATTGTACATCCCTTGCGGATGATATACGCGCATGGCGTTCTTCCTTTCAAGCTCAACAAAGTCGTTCTGGTTCAACCAATTTATTTTACCATGGATTTCCCGCATTCGCAAGGGCTATGAAAAAGGGGGAACATGGCCGCATAGGAAAGGGGGCACGCTCGTCATTTGATGAGACGGGCGTGGCGTCCTTCTCACGCCCGTCTCATAAAAAAGCGAAAAGGTCAAGGAGATTTTCAGGGCGGATAAG
>USCW01000278.1 GCA_900553315.1 uncultured Eubacteriales bacterium | reverse complement strand
CGGAGGCGCTTTTCGCGGCACCGGCACATCCATATACACAGGCGCTGATCGACGCGGCTCCCGTGGCGGACTATTCCATGCGCGATCGTCCCCGTGTGACGCTTTCGGGCGAACTGAGCGAGGATGTACCTGCGGGCGGCTGTCCCTTTGCGCCGCGGTGTCCCCGTGTCACGGAGGCGTGCCGCGGGAAAATGCCCGCGCTTGCGCCGCTGACGGCGGACGCTTCCCGAAGCGTCGCTTGTCTGCTGACGGATACGAAACGGTAAGGAGGTTGGACAGCATGTGGAAATACGCCATTCGAAAGCTCCTGCTGGCCTTGCCGGTGTTGCTGGGCATCACCATCATTGACTATGCCATCATGTGCATGGCGGGCAGTCCGCTGGACATGATGATTAGCCCTCGCGCCACGCAGGAGGCCATTGCGGCCAAGGCACAGCAGCTTGGGCTGGATCAGCCGGTGCTTGTGCAATATGTGCGCTGGCTGGGGCAGGTTTTGCAGGGCAACTTGGGTTACTCGTATAAGAGCTATCAGCCTGTAGCGGAGATGATCTCCTCCCATCTGGGGCCCACGCTGCTTTTGATGGGCGTGTCGCTGGCGGTGGGGTTGTTGATTGCGGTGCCCATGGGCATTTACAGCGCCGTGCATCGCTATCAGAAGCGGGATTACGCCGTGGTGACGGCTTCCTTTCTGGGCAGCAGCATTCCCAGCTTCTTTCTGTCGCTGATTCTGATTTATTTGTTCACGGTGCGGTTGGGTTGGCTGCCCTCCAGCGGCATGTATACCGCAGGCGCAGGCGGGGATTTTGGGGACGTGGCGCGGCATTTACTTATGCCGGCGCTGGTGCTGGCGGTATCCGTAGCGGGCAGCAATATCCGCTATATTCGGAGTGCTATGTTGGAAATCCTTGAGATGGACTACCTGCGCACCGCCCGGGCCAAGGGCATCGGTCATTTTCTTGTCATTAACAAGCACGCTCTGCGGAATGCCCTGCTGCCCATCGTTACGGTCATTGGTATGCAGATTCCCACGCTGTTCGGCGGTGCGGTTATCATCGAGCAGATTTTCTCGTGGCCGGGGTTAGGCATGATTACCATGACCGCTATTACGGGTCGGGATTACCCCGTAGTGATGGGCGTATGCCTGCTCTCTGCGGTGGTGGTACAGGCGGCGAATCTGCTGACCGATTTGGTCTACGGTCTGGTCGATCCGACCATCAAGTATTGAGGGCGAAAGCATATGAAACGACAAAGCTCCCTTTCCATGGTGTGGCGGCGGTTCTGCCGACATAGGCTGGCGGTGGTCAGCCTCTTCCTGCTGACGGCGCTGATGCTGATGGCGATTTTCGCGCCGGTTATCGCGCCCTACGCCCCGACGAAAATCAGCGGCGGCTTTTCCCAGCCGCCGGATGCAGAGCACCTGCTGGGCACGGATCAGGTGGGGCGGGATATGTTCAGCCGTCTACTGTATGCTATGCGGGTGTCGTTGCTGGTGGGCTTTCTTGCTACGGCGATCTCTACGGTGATCGGCGTGGCGCTGGGGCTGATTTCCGGCTACTTCGGCGGCTGGGTGGATCAGCTTATCATGAGCTTTACGGATATGGTCATGTCCTTTCCGTATATTCTGCTGGTACTGGTTGCAGCGGCCATTTTCAAGCCGGGTATGTGGAGTATTATTCTGATTCTGGGCTTTGTGGATTGGCCCGGCGTGACGCGGCTGGTGCGTGGCAATGTGCTTTCCCTGCGGGAGACGAATTTCTGTAAAAGCGACATTACGGCGGGAATGCCCGGACGGTATATCCTCTTTTCGGAGATTCTGCCCAACACCATGGCGCCTGTGCTGGTGTACGCCACGTCGGTGTTTGCTATTTCCATGCTGGACGAGGCGGCGTTGAGCTTCCTCGGTATGGGCGTGCAGCCGCCCACGCCCTCTCTGGGCAATATCCTGAACGGTGCGCAGTCGCTGACGATTCTGACCAGCAAGCCGTGGCTGTGGATTCCAGCGGGCGTGCTGATTGTGCTGCTGGTCATGTGCATCAATTTTGTGGGCGACGCATTGCGTGATGCGCTGGATCCCCGGGGCTCTCTGAATTAAGCGGCGATAGGGAGAAATACAAATGAAAAACGTACTGCTGACGCAAACCACGGAATACGATTGCGGGCCGACAACGCTGGTAAACGCTCTACGCTTTCTTTTTGAGCGGGAGGATATTCCACCGGCCTTGATCCGCACCATTTGGCTGCATACCAATGATACCTATGACGAGCGGGGACAGAAGGGCTGCCGGGGCACCTCGAAGGCCTGCGTTCGCTATCTGTGCGAATTTTTCAACGATTATGGTGAGCATTGCCATTTTCCCATCCGTGCGGCGTTTGCGGACAAGGAAGCGGCGGAAATCGCGCCGAGAAGCGCTGCAATGCGCTGCTTGGAAACCGGCGGCGTGGTGATGATACGCTGCTGGCTGGAGAATTGCCCGCATTATGTGCTGCTGACCGGCATCATGGAACAGGGCGTGGCGCTCTTCGATCCATATGAGGATACGCGGTTCTATGATTGGGAGCAGGACGGCGCGCTTCGGGTGGAGAACGAGCCGCGGCGCTGGAACCGCATTGTGACCATGGATCGCTTGAATGCGGTGGACAATCAGGACTATGCGATGGGCGAAGTCTGCAAGCGGGAGAGTCTGCTGATTTGGAACTCTGCTACGGAAAAGAAGGCATAAGAAAATCGCCGGAAGAAAAGCTGCTGTTTCGCTTTTCTTCCGGCGATTCTGCTGTATGACTTACTTATTTTTCCGGGCCTTGATTTCAGCCTTGATGCGCTGCTCACCGGCCTCAATGTCCGCACGGAACTTCTCCCGGCGGGCGCGCATATCCGCTTCTGCCTCGGCACGGCGGGTCTTCAGCCGCTGCTGAAGGGTACGGTTATACATCTTCATATCAGGGAAGGCATGGAGCTGACGGCGGAACAAAGCGGACTGGCGGGCCAGCGATTTCCGAACAGCC
>USCW01000277.1 GCA_900553315.1 uncultured Eubacteriales bacterium | reverse complement strand
TCGGGAGGGAGCGCGAGGGAGGGGCTTCTCTCAGAGAAGCCGCCTCCCTCGCATTCACATTTTGGAGGTGTCACACATGCCGCAGCGGGAGATGTGCGCTTGCTTTACGGGACACCGGGAGCTGCCGCGGGGGGAGATTCCAGCGCTGCGAAGGGCGCTGGACGAGACGCTGGAGAGCGCGTGGCGCAGGGGGTATCGGTACTTCTATAACGGCGGCGCGCTGGGGTTTGATATGCTCGCGGCGGAGGGCGTGCTGCACTTGCAGCAAAGGCACCCGGACGTAAAGCTGGAAATCGATATTCCGCACGCCCATCAAACCGACGGCTGGCCTACGCAGGAACGACTTCGCTATGAACGGCTGGTCTACCTCGCCGACGTGAAGCATATCCTTTCGCCGCTGTATTATCAGGGCTGCTATCATGTGCGGAACCGCTTCATGGTCGATCGCTCCAGCCTCTGCATCTGCGAGTTCGTTCATTCGAAGGGCGGTACCGCCTCAACCGTCGCCTATGCCGTGCAGGAGGGACTGACCGTCGTCAACCTCGCCCTCCCCAGCAGCTGGCAAAGCTACGTGAAGGAGAATGGCGTCGTTTGAGCAGATAAATGCAGGAAACAAGGGGATACCCTTATTTTGCGCGATTTTCGCGCATTTTTTCATTGCAATCAAGCGGGTTGTGGGGTATGATAAATCGTATACGGTTGCGGGAAACCGCGGCGGAGAGGAAAGGAGTCCTGGCATGTATCCGATCGTAAAAAAGCGCGTGCTGAATGAAACGGTCACGCTGATGGAGATTCAAGCCCCGCTGGTTGCGCGGAAGGCGCAGCCCGGGCAGTTCATTATTTTCCGCATTGATGAAGAGGGAGAGCGCGTGCCGCTGACCATCGCGGGCTATGACCGCGAGAAGGGCACCGTCACCATTATTTTCCAGAAGGTGGGCTATACCACCGAGAAGCTTGACCTGCTCAACGAGGGAGACGCGCTGCTGGACTTCGTGGGCCCGCTGGGCGAGCCAAGCCATACCGACGGCATCCGCCGTGCGGCGGTTATCGGCGGCGGCCTTGGCGTGGCGATCGCTTATCCGCAGGCAAAGGCGCTCCATGACGCGGGCGCAGAGGTCGACCTCATCGTTGGCTTCCGCAATGAGCATCTGATTATCTTGCAGGACGAGCTCACCGCCGCCTGTACCGAGCTGACCGTCATGACCGACGACGGCTCCAACGGCCATAAGGGATTTGTCACCCAAGCGCTGGCAGAAAAGCTGGAAAAGGGCACGCAGTATGACGTGGTCATCGCCATCGGCCCCATGCCCATGATGAAGGCCGTCTGCGACCTCACCAAGCCCTATGGTGTGAAGACTATCGTCAGCATGAACCCCATCATGATCGACGGCACCGGCATGTGCGGCGGCTGCCGCATCACCGTGGGCGGCGAGACGAAGTTCGCGTGCGTGGACGGCCCCGACTTTGACGGACATCAGGTGGACTGGAACGAGGCCATGGCCCGCTCCCGCATGTTCCGCCCGGAGGAAGCCCGCGCAAAGGAAAAGCTACATACCTGCCGCCTGACTGGAGGGATCCGCAATGCCTAATATGAAGCCTGAAAAAACGCCCATGCCGGAGCAGGAGGCCGCTGTCCGCGCCACTAATTTCAAGGAGGTCGCGCTGGGCTATACTGCGGAAATGGCTGCGGAGGAGGCTGCCCGCTGCCTGCAATGCAAGCATTCCCCCTGCGTGCAGGGATGCCCCGTGAACGTACCCATTCGGGACTTTATCGGCTGCATTCAGCGCGGCGATTTGCAAGGAGCTTACGATACCATTCGCACCCAGAACGGTCTCCCGGCCATCTGCGGCCGCGTGTGCCCGCAGGAGAACCAATGCGAGAGCAAGTGCGTTCGCGGCATTAAGGGTCAGCCGGTAGGCATCGGCCGCTTGGAGCGCTTTGTGGCGGACTGGGCCATGGAGCACGGCGACACGGCGGCAAAGGTGCCTGCGCCTAACGGCAAGCGTGCGGCGGTGGTGGGCTCCGGCCCTGCGGGGCTGACCTGCGCGGCGGACTTGGCGAAGAAGGGCTGGAAGGTCACGGTCTATGAGGCGCTGCACACCCCCGGCGGCGTGCTGATGTACGGCATTCCGGAGTTCCGTCTGCCCAAGGCTCTGGTGCAGCGGGAGATCGACTCCATCAAGGCGCTGGGCGTGGAGATCGTGACCAATGCGGTGGTAGGCCGCTGCATGACGGTGGACGAGCTGCTGGCGGAAGGCTATGATGCGGTCTTTGTAGGCAGCGGCGCTGGTTTGCCGAACTTCCAGCACATTCCCGGCGAGAGTCTCTGCGGCGTATACTCCGCCAATGAGTTCCTGACCCGTGTGAACTTGATGAAGGCTTATGATTTCCCGAACCACGACACGCCCGTGAAGGTTGGGGCGCGAGTGGCGGTGATCGGCGGCGGCAATGTGGCGATGGACGCGGCGCGTGTGGCGCGTCGCTTGGGCGCGGAGGTATCCATTGTGTATCGCCGCAGCGAGAAGGAGATGCCCGCCCGTTTGGAGGAGGTACACCACGCGAAGGAAGAGGGTGTGATCTTCCGAATGCTGACGAATCCGAAGGCGATTCTGGGCGACGAGAACGGCTTTGTACGCGCGATGGAGTGCGTAGAGATGGAGCTGGGCGAGCCGGACGAGCGCGGCCGCCGCCGTCCCGTGCCGAAGGCGGGCAGCGAGTTTGAGCTTCCTGTGGACACGGTGATCGTGGCCATTGGCAACAGTCCGAACCCGCTGATTAAGAAGACGACCCCTGATTTGCCTGTGAACGAGCGCGGCGGCATCACGACCGACGAGCGCGGCAAGACCGGCAAGCTGCACGTATACGCCGGCGGCGACGCTGTCACCGGCGCGGCAACCGTCATTCTCGCCATGGGCGCTGGCAAAAAAGCCGCCGCGGCCATGGACGAGGGAGAATGAATATGCGAGGGAGGGGACTTTTCTGATAGAAAAGTCCCCTCCCTC
>USCW01000276.1 GCA_900553315.1 uncultured Eubacteriales bacterium | reverse complement strand
AGAGGCGCTTCTCTTAGAGAAGCGGCCTCTCCCCCAGAAGCTCTCACAACTTCACAATTTGATAGTATTTTTTGGCGGTTAGGGCGTAGACAGCGACATAGACGAGGGCGGAAACGAGGAAGGTCGCAAGGGAGCAGAGGAGGAAGAGGGGGAAGTTTCGAAGACCGAAGAGGAGCAGGAGCTTCGAAACCATGGGGAACGCAAAGGCTACGTGGATTGCCGCGACCAGCAGGGGCAGGAAGAAAATCATCAAGACCTGCGTGCGGATGGTCGCTCGTACCTCGCTGCGGCTCATGCCCACCTTTTGCAGGATCACAAAGCGTGCCCGGTCTTCGTAGCCCTCCGAAATCTGCTTGTAGTAGATCATCAGCACCGCCGCGATCAGGAAGGCCAGCCCAAGAAACAAGCCAAGGAACAGGAACGAGCCGTTCATGCTGTAGTAGTCATTGCGAAATGCGGAACGGCAGGAGGCGGAGTACGACAGCGCGAGGCCCCAAGTGCGAATTTCGCTGGGGAGCGTTTTGTAAATGGCCTCCAGATGCTCGTCCGGCAGATCGGGATTCAAGGTCATGCTGTAATCCAGCCTGCTGGCCGCACTGCCGTAAGCTTGTGATTGCAGGGCGTACAGCTCCAGCAGCGAAGCCTCGTCCGGCACGATCACCTGAATAATGCCCGCGCTCAGCATCGCCAGACCGTCGTGTCCCGCGCTCAGGGTCATGGACGGCAGCATTCCGCGAATGTGCCAAGCTTTGCTGTCCAGCCGAAGCGTATCGCCCAGCGAAATCGCCGTGTTGGCGTAGCAGTAGACCTCGCCCTTGTCCAGCGTCATGGCCTCGCCGGTCAGGCGGTTGTAGTCCTCCAGCGTCATGCAGCTGAACAGATAGAGATTGGTCGCGGTGCTGGTAACGTAAAGATTTGAGCCGCTTTGATCCGTGGTGAAGCCGTCCTCCGTGCGCAGGACGGAAAACTCCAGCAGCAGACGATCCTTGAACGTGTCCGTGGGCAGATCGTTTTCTCCCGCCCAGCGCAGAAAGCTCTCGCGCAGCTCCTCACAGTACGGTTTGTTAAGCTCCTCCGGCTCCAGGTGAGCGGTCATGCTCAGCTTGTCCGGGTACATGGCGTTCAGCGAGCTTTCCGACCCCGCGTACAGACACACGGTGGTGGAGATCGTCACCAGCAGCATAGTCATCAGGATGCAGATGTTGTGCATTCCCTTGGCGTTCTGCTTCATGCGGTACAGCAGACCCGAAACCGCTGTGAAGTGCCGGGGCTGATAATAGAAGCGCTTGTTCTTCCGCAGCGCCTTCAGCACCACCACCGATACCGCCGTGAACAGGCAGTAGGTGCCGATGATGACCAGAATAACGGCAATGAAAAAGGTGGACAGCGCGGTTATGGGATTCTGAATCGTGACGGCCATCACATAGCCTGTCAACAGCGCGACCAGCCCAATCAGCGCCATCAGCTTGCGGCTGCGGGGCTCTGTTTCGCCTACATTGCCGCTGTGCAGCAGATCAACGGGTCGGGACAGGTGCAGAATCCACAAATTGCGCAGGATCAGCAGCAGGAAGATCAGACCGACGATGATCGCCGTTTCCATCATGCCCGGAAGACAGACGGAGAAGCCCAGCGGCACATCGAATTGCAGCAGCCGAAGCAGTCCCATCAGCGCCAGCTTGGAAAAGAGGATGCCCGTCGCCAGCCCAAGTACGACGCTCAGAACAGCCATAAAGAAGGATTCCAGAATCAGCACATGACCGACCTGGCGCTTTTCCATGCCGAGGATGTTGTACAGGCCCAGCTCCTTTTGCCGCCGCTTCATAATGAAGCCATTGGCGTAGATGAGGATGCTCAGCACCATGACCGTCAGCACCAGCGTGCCCAGCGAGAGCATGACGCCGACGCTTGCGCCGCCGCGCATGGTGCGCACCATATCGCTGTAGGTCAGAAAGCGGACGATATACAGCAGCGCCGTGCACAGAGAGCAGGCCAGCAGGTTCGGGCCGTAGAAGATGCTGTTCTTGCGCAGGTTCTGCGCGGCCAGCCGGGCGTAAAATAACAGCTTACGCATGGCGCTCACCGCCCGTGGTCAGCATGGTCAGCGTATCGGACACCTTGGCGAACATTTCCTCAAAGCTCATGTTTCCCCGGTACAGCTGATGATACACCTCGCCGTCCCGCAGGAAAAGCACCCGGCCCGCGTGGCTGGCGGCTTTGACGCTGTGCGTGACCATCAGCAGGGTTTGACCGCCCTCGTTAATGGCGCTGAACAAAGACAGGAGACTGTCGGTGGTATGGGAGTCCAGCGCGCCGGTAGGTTCGTCGGCGAGGATCAGCCGGGGATTTGTGATGAGCGCCCGGGCGACGGCCGCACGCTGCTTCTGACCGCCGGAGACCTCATAGGGGTACTTTTCCAGCAGCTCGGTGATACCCAGCCGCTCCGCGATGGGGAGAAGGCGGGTTTCCATTTCCTTATAAGGCCGTCCCGCCAGCACCAGCGGCAGGTAGATATTATCCCTCAGGGAGAAGGTGTCCAGCAGGTTGAAGTCCTGAAATACGAAGCCCAGATGATCCCGGCGGAAGGCGCTGAGCTCCTTGTCGCTGATCTGGGTAATATCGTGTCCGTCCAGCAGCACCTCGCCGGAGGAGGGCTTATCCAGCGCCGCGAGGATATTGAGCAGCGTGGTTTTGCCCGCGCCGCTTTCGCCCATAATAGCGACGTACTCCCCGTCCTCGACGGCGAAGTTCACGTCCCGCAGGGCCGTCACCTGATTTCCTCCAAAGCGCGTGGTATATATTTTCTTTACATGCCGAATTTCCAGCAATGCCATTCCAGCATTCCTCCTCATCTCAAGATGTCCCTATTGTACCATCCTCCCATCCCCCATTCCATCGAATCACCTTACATTTCGCGCCGAAACCTTACAATTACGTAAGGTACGGGGGGAGGGACGGGGGAAACTCCGGGGGAGGCGGCTTCTCTAAGAGAAGCCCCTCCCCCGG
>USCW01000275.1 GCA_900553315.1 uncultured Eubacteriales bacterium | reverse complement strand
GGAGCGCGAGGGAGGCGCTTCTTGCAAAGAAGCGGCCTCCCTCGCATTCCCCCTCGTCCCCCACGCCGCTTGTCCGCGGCGGCTCTGTCAGCCGCCGTGGACTCAGCCTACTCGCAGGGAAACGCACCCAACTCGCAGGGGCATACCGTCCGAAAGAAAAGCCAATTCAATCCCCAGCCGTTCTTCGGGTGGGAGCGCGAGGGAGGCGCTTCTTGCAAAGAAGCGGCCTCCCTCGCATTCCCCCTCACGTTCCCTCACTCGTGAAATATTGTAATTTCGTGATCTCCGTCGGGGCCTTGGTCTTGTAGGATGACGGGACCCTCGGGGAGACGCTCGGCTCGAATGGCCGCGTCGAGATCGCCGCCGCGGGAGATAAACTCGGACTCAGCGTCCGCCTTGGCCGCTAGGAATTCTTCTAAGCATAGATCGTTGCGGTACATGTACTGTGCCGTGTCCGCACCTACATAGCGCAGGTGCCACGGCTCAAAGGCCGCTCCCGTTACACTTTCCTTGCCCTTGGGATAGCGAATGATAAACCCGTACCGTGCCGCGTGAGCCGCCAGCCACGCATATTCCTCGGACGCGGCAAAGGTCTCGTCCAGCGTCTTCGCACGCCATGCCTTGCCCACGATTGTCGCCGCAAGCCCCGTCTGATAATCCGTCTCGCCCGGCTTCGCTACACCGTCCGTTTTGCCTTGGCTTTCCGCCCGTGCATACCGCTCCTCCTGATCCGCATAGGAGCGATAGCCCTGACGAATGTACAGCTCCACGCCGTCTTCCTCCGCCGCGGCAAAAAGCATCGTCAGCGCATTGTAGGTCTCGCGGGTCAGCTGCATGGACGTGTTCGCCGCCTTGCGAATGCCGCCGTTGACGTTTTCGCCATTCTCGCCGCTCTTCCGGCTGACCACGCTCACCAACTGCTTCGGCTCGGAGGCGTCCTCCAAGGGCGACAGCGGACTGGCAAGCACCAGCAGCTTGTCGTCCAACTCGCTCAGCGGTACCTCAAACGTCCATTCCGGGCCATCGTAAGGCTTGATTTCCTCCGCCTGTGCCATGCTCCCCGCAGAAAGCAGCATCGCCGCAAGCAGACCCATTGCCACCAAACGCTTCGACATAATGTCACCTCAAAATACTCGATTTAGTTCGTGCTGATCAAGTCAATCAGCAGCTCCTCCACATAGCCCTCCAGATAGGTCTCCATAGGCACGTTGGCCTCATAAATGGCCTTGGCCTGTTCCTTGCCCACATACCGTACATGCCACGGCTCATAATTGTAGCCGGTCACTGCCTCCCAGCCCTCCTGATAGCGCAGGATGAAACCGAACCGCCAGCAGTTTGCCGCTACCCATTTGCCGCCCGTCGTCTTGGCAAAGCTGGACGTGAGCCCCGCCTTGCTCTTCTTCTGCCCCACATCCATGGCAAGACCCATTTGATGCTCGCTTGCCCCGGGACGCGCCACATATTCATCCGCCTTTTCCTTGGAGCCGCCCACGTTGTCCAGCTTGTTGCTGTAAATGCGCTGCTGCTTGTCATAGCTGCGATAGCCGCTGACCGTCAGCAGCGTTGCGCCGGTTTCCTCCTTGCAGGCGGCGAACATCTCCTCCAGCGCCGCAGCCGCATCCGGGCGAAGCTTGCGCAGGGTGCCCTGCACCTTGGCGGCGGTGGTTTCCGGCACATAGTCCTTGCTGACGCGATAGGTGCGGTTTACCAGAAACAGATTGCCGTTCACGTCGTTTTGCGGCGCGATCGTTTGCAGGGAAGAGGTTGCCATCATCATGCCCGCGCACAAAAGCGACGTGAGCTGCGTAACATAAGACATGAACTGTTCATGCCCCTTTCTGCCACAAAAGGCGGCTGAAATCGAAAAAAGAAGAATTTTATCTCCTTCTTATTATACCTTGTTTCTGCGCCACCGCAAGACCAGCGGATGTAAATTTTTCAAAGAATTGTCTGCGTGAGGTGAAACGGCGCGGCGCACAATAGCCGCGAGGAGGCGAACTGAAAGTGAAACGAACCCTGATACGCACCGCGGCGCTGCTCGTCTCTGCTCTCGCCCTGACAGCATGCGCCGCCCAGACACCCGAACCGACTGCGCCCTCGCCCACCACGGGCAGCGCCACCGCTCAGCCCAGCGCATCCGCCGAACCGACGCAGGAAACCATGCCCACCGAGAACACGGTCGCTGCACAGCCGCAGGGCGTGGAGGACGCTGACACGGCCCGCCGAGCGGCGGAGGAATTGAAGGACGAGCTGGAACAGCTCAGCGAAGTTACCGACGCGAGGGTAGTCATCGCAGGCAATCAGGCGGCAATCGCCCTGACCTTTGACGCGCAGTATCAAGCGGGCGTGACCGACCGGATTAAGGACATGGTAAAGGAGCGCATGGACGGCGTTATCAGCGGCGTCAAGCGCATTGCCGTGACGGACGACGCCGCCATGATGGAGCGTGTCACCGAATTGGCCGATCAGTTGGAAAACGCGACCGACCTGACGGAGATCGAAAACAAGCTGTCTGCGCTCATCAACCAAATGGAGGACGGCGGGGCTTCCCCCAGCATGACAGATACGTCGGGTGAGGCCTGAGCATGAAACGCCTGCTTGCCGCATATGCTGACAGGGAGTGTGCAATGGACTTCACGCAGGCCGCGCTGACGGCGGGGTTTCGAGGACGGAGAACACTCTCCGTCCTTTTTGTTCCCCTTGCCGTGCTTTGCTTCCGCAGGGAAGGCGCGTCGGATGCGCTGACGATTCGCTGGATTGAAACAGAGCTGCTGCTTTGGTGGCTGAGCGCGTTGGCGCTGCTGCCGCCCACGCGGCCGCTCTGGCGGCACCGAAAGCCGGGCTTTATGCGCCATGCCGCCCCGGTGCTTTCGGCCCTCGCCCCCGCCCTGCTGATCGCCCGCGCCGTGCTTGCCGTGCTGCTGCCCATGGCGGCGTTTTCGCTTTTAAGATACACTGTGCCGTGCATTGTGATTTTATTTACATCTTCCGCCGTAAGTTCTTTGTAC
>USCW01000274.1 GCA_900553315.1 uncultured Eubacteriales bacterium | reverse complement strand
GCTGACAGAGCCGCCGCGACCTGCCAACGTTGGGGAACGAAAAGTGCTGAAACCAGCGTATCATCAAAAATGCCATGACGGTGTAAACACGTCATGGCCATTTTTGTAAGCCTCTCCAAAGGCAATCCTTACGTTGCACGTCCGCGGCGGCTCTGTCAGCCGCCGTGGACTCATGCAACTCCAACGGAGCCCTCCTACATCTCAGGCGGAATCACCTATGCGGAAGCGCACAGGCCAAACGCCAGCTACTCTTCGGAAGAGGGGGCTGGGGGAGAGGCGCTTCTCTCAGAGAAGCGGCCTCTCCCCCAGAGCTTCCTACCTGTTGTCTCTTCAGGCGTGGCGTGGTATGATTTGTGGGACGAGAGGGAAGCATGAGAGAAAAGGGGGAACACCATGAGCTGGCATGAACGGAGCGAGACGGAGACGCTGAAGGAACTGAATGCGCGGCGGGAGGGACTGACCGCGCAGGAAGCTGAAGCGCGTCAGCAAAAGTACGGAAAGAATCAGCTCCAGGGCGCGAAGAGACGAAGCGTCGTGCAAATGCTGCTGGCACAAATGAAGGATACCATGGTGCTGATTCTGTTGACCGCAGCAATGATCTCTGGTTTCGCGCTGGGCGAATGGACCGACTGCGGGATCATCCTGCTGGTCGTCGCCCTGAATGCCGTGCTTGGCGTGGTGCAAGAGCAGCGTGCCGAAAATGCCATGGAAGCGCTCAAGAAAATGTCCTCCCCCCATGCACACGTGTGGCGCGACGGTCTGATGCATGTCCTCCCGGCAGAGGAATTGGTGCCCGGAGATATTGTTGCGCTGGAAGCGGGAGATATGGTGCCCGCTGATCTGCGGCTGCTGGAGGCCGTCGGCTTACAGGTGCAGGAAAGCGCCCTGACCGGGGAAGCTATGCCCGTGGCAAAGCAAACGGGGCCAACGTCCGCCGACGCGGCCCTCGGCGACCGAATCAATATGGCCTACTCCGGGAGCATGGTGACTGCAGGACGCGGAACAGGCGTGGTGGTCGCCATCGGTATGGAGACCGAGGTGGGGCATATCGCCGGGATGCTGGAGGGGAACGAGGACACCAAAACGCCCTTGCAGCGCCGTCTTGCGGATATGAGTAAAAAGCTGGCTGCTGTCTGCCTGATCGTTTGCGCGGTGGTGTTCGGCGTGGGCGTGGTGCAGGGGCGCAACGCGCTGGAGATGTTTATGACGGCGATCAGCCTCGCCGTGGCGGCAATCCCCGAAGGGATGCTGGCCATTGTGACCATCATGCTGGCGCTGGGCGTGCAGCGTATGAGCGAACAGAACGCTATCATCCGCCGCTTGCCCGCAGTGGAAACGCTGGGCAGCACCACGGTCATCTGCTCGGATAAAACGGGTACGCTCACCATGAACCAAATGACCGTGGCGGCCGCCGCGGCTCCCTTTGAAGTCGGGGACAGCCAGAGCTTTCTCCGTCAGCGTGGTGCGGTGCTGATGGCGACGGCCATGGCGCTGTGCAATGACGCGCACGCGGGACAGAAGGACGGTCAGAACGCTTTCCTCGGCGATCCGACGGAAACGGCGCTCTCTGAATACGTGAAGCCGCTGGGCTATGAGGCGGCACGTCTGGAAAAGCGTATGCCGCGGGTGGATGAAATTCCCTTCGACAGCGAACGGAAACGCATGACCACCGTACATAAGGAAGGCAGCCACTTTCGCGTGTTCGTCAAGGGCGGGCTGGACGAGGTGCTGACCCGCTGCACGAAAATTTTTGACGGTAAGGAGCGCACGCTCACGGCAGAGGACGTGCGGCGCATTCAGCAGACCGCCGAGGAGATGAGCAGCGCTGCCCTGCGGGTGCTGGCCTTCGCCATGGCGGAGAGACAGCAACTGGCGGAGGATAATAAAAAGGAAGCGTATGAACAGGAGCTGACCTTTCTCGGTCTGGCGGGCATGATCGACCCGCCGCGCCCTACGGCGCAGGAGGCCGTTGGAAAGTGTTTGCGTGCGGGCATTAAGCCTGTCATGATTACCGGCGATCATAAGCTGACCGCTGCCGCCATTGCCCGGGAACTGGGTATTCTGCGCAAGAGCGACCGGGTCGTGACTGGCGCGGAATTGGAACGCATGGATGATAACCGTCTGCGGGAAGAGGTGCGGAATATCGCCGTCTATGCCCGCGTGTCACCGGAGCATAAGCTTCGCATCGTCCGCGCATGGCAGAGCTGGGGCGAGGTCGTGGCCATGACAGGCGACGGCGTGAACGACGCGCCTGCGCTAAAACAGGCGGACATCGGCATTGCCATGGGCCAGACCGGCACGGAGGTCAGCAAGGAGGCCTCCGCCATGATCCTGACGGACGATAACTTTGCCACCATCGTGAAGGCCGTGGGACAGGGCCGCACGCTGTACGATAATATTTTGAAGGCCGTACAGTATCTGCTCAGCTCTAATCTGGGGGAGATACTGGTGGTGCTTGCGGCGGTGCTGATGAACTGGGAAAGTCCGCTGCTGCCAATTCATATTTTGTGGGTCAACCTGATTACGGATACGCTGCCCGCGCTGGCGCTGGGCATGGAGCCGCCTGAAAGGGACGTGATGCGGCGGCGGCCCCGCGACCCGAACGGAAGCATCTTCGACCGTCCCATGGTGACGCGGGTGGCATACCAAGGCCTCGTGATCGCGCTGTGTACCCTGACGGCCTATTGCGTAGGCTGTATGGCCTCGCTTGCCTGCGGTCAAACCATGGCCTTTGCCGTGCTGAGCGGGAGCCAGATCGTTCACGCATTCAACGTGCGAAGCAATATCCGTTCCCTGTTTCATAAAGGCCCGCATAACCCGTGGATGCTTCGTGCGGGCGTTGCCGCGCTGCTGCTGCAATTCGCCGTGCTGCTGATCCCCTTCCTGCGCACGCTATTCAAGCTGGCGCTTCTTACGCCTATCCAATGGAGCGTGGTCGTCCTGCTGGCGCTGCTGCCGCTTTTTGTGGTAGAAAGCGTAAAAGCCGTAAAGCGCGGAAAAGGGAGCCGTTC
>USCW01000273.1 GCA_900553315.1 uncultured Eubacteriales bacterium | reverse complement strand
ATCTGACGAAAAATTCATTCGCCTCCGCATCAACTCATTTGTGCGGTATTGCCCAAGAAGATTGCCGGCGCGTTGGCCGCTTATCTGCAGGACGCCGACTGATCCAGCGGCAACCGTGAGGATCCCCCGACCCATTGGCTGGTTTCATAGAACAAGTAGGAGGCTGACAGATGAGCGCAGCGCTGCAGGGAGATTCCCAGGAAATTGTTGTTATGACAAGACTTTATGACGCGGCAGTTCGACAGCTGGTATTGAAATTTGAGATTTTGAATGACGAGTTCAAGGTGCTGTATGCAAGGAACCCTATTCACCACATTGAGGGTCGCGTCAAGTCCTTGCCCAGCATCGCGGCAAAGCTTCTGAAAAAGGGCAGCCCCTGACCATCGAAGCTGCCAAGCGGAACGTAAACGATATCGCCGGGGTCAGGGTGGTCTGCGGTTATATCGACGATGTTTACCGAGTCGCCGATATGATGACGCGGCAGGCGGATATCCAGCTTATCCGGCGTCAGGATTATATTCAAACGCCCAATTATAACGGCTATCGTTCCCTGCATTTGGATATTCGCCTGCCCGTATATCTGTCCGACCGAACGGAGCAGGTGATTGCCGAAATTCAGATTCGCACCATCGCCATGGATTTTTGGGCCAGCCTTGAGCATGATGTTCGTTACGAGGTGGACAAGGCTAAGGCAATACCGCACAATTCGTAGGCAGCGTAGGCGATGCCTTTTCCGCCATCTGCTGCTTGCAGATTTTTCGATTTACCTCCAGTAAACCTTCAAAATCTGCCATTGCATCTGACGAAAAATTCATTCGCCTCCGCACCAACTCATTTGTGCGGTATTGCCCTAAGTTACCGGCTGGCATTAATGAGGAAATGCTGGCGTGCGCTGATCGGATTGCTGAGATCGACCAAAAGATGCAGGATATGTACCGACGCATCAAGGCGGCGGAAGGAAAATGAAACTCTTTCCTGCCTGAAACATCGGAAGAAGGTTCTCGTTAAGCTGAAAACCTGAGCACAGATCAGCTTTTACCCGTTATCAGATTGCGCATGGCAGACCCACCAGTCTGAATCTCCGCTATCATAATCACAGATCAGCTTTTGAGCTCGAGGTTGTTTCAAACTTTTCCACCCGCGAGAGTGAGCAGGTGCGCGAAAAGCTGCTGACGCTGGCCGAGTATCTGGAGAATTACGCCAGCGCAGAAACGAAAGGAGTGGGCTACGCGCTGATCGAGCGGGAGCTGGACAAAATCCCGAAGGAAAAAGCGCGGGATATTGCCCAGCAGAGCATTCAGGCCATCCGCGCCTCCGACCGCCGCGATTTCCGGTTTTAAGGAGAGAACGCCTGAGAGGCTGCACGGTCGCGTATCCGCCGAGCGGCTCCACATCGGCGAAAACCGACGCGGCTGCGCCGGCGGTGAATGAGGCGCTCCGCGCCGTTTTTCGGGATCGGCAGGCGCGCAAAGAAACGAGCGTTCTGCGCGCTTGCAGGAAAAAAGATCAGTAATGAAACATAAACGCGGCGGCTTTCTTGGCCTCGCTGCCTCTCTTGATCATCCGCAGCGTGCCGTCGGCGGAAACGTCACCTTTATCCTCCGCGTTCCCATAAAGTGGATGGATGAGGAAAATAAACGCATGGGAGACTTCCTTTCCGCAGAGGCAGGGAGGGAGTTTCCCTGTCCGTCGGCAAAGGCGCTTACGCTTCGCCTGTTTTTACCGCGCATCCTATGCGGGCGGTTCGCAAGGGCTGAAGCCTGTGCGGAAAGAGAACGCCTTCTTCCAGCGACAAGCAGCTTACCCCTTTCCCCCTCCCTGTTGCTTCCGGCTCGCCTGCCGGAACTGCGTGGGCGACATGCCCATCTCATTTTTGAACACTGTAGCAAAATATGTTGCCGACTGAAAGCCGCAGGCCTGGGCAATGTTCTCGATGGTACGGGCTGTGGTACGCAGCAGGAGCCGCGCGCGGGTCAGGCGCTGCTGGCGGACATAATCCCCGAAGGTACAGCCCACCAGCTCCCGGAAGATCTCGCACAGGTGGCACTTGCTGAGATACACCGCCTCGCCGACCGCGCTGAGGGACAGGTCGCCGTCCAAATGGGTCTGCACATAGGCGCAGGCCTTTTCAATGTGGGTGCGGCTTCCCTGATTCGCGCGGATCGCCGCGTCATAAGCCATGATGATACGGTCTCCCGCCTGAAACACATCCGACATATCGCGGACGCCCTGCACGGAAACCCGGTTGTCATAGCAGCAGGCCGTCAGAGAAAGATTCAACTGATACTGCAAATAATTATACAGTCCGCGGTTCAGCGAGGTCAGCAGAATAAACGCCTGCTCGATGCCCAGCGGCCCATGCAGATGCACCAGCCGATCCACCTGACGATGGAACAGCGCCTTGGCAACCTCTGCATTTTCCAGCACAAGCGCCTCGTAAACCGCATGCTGATTATACAGCAGCTCCCAATAATCCATGCTTTCCGGGCGCGCGGCGGGACATACTGTCATGCTTTTCCAGACTTCCTTTCGTATAACCATCCAAATATTTCAAAGAATCATCCAAAGAATTTGAGTTCTCGAACCGTTATGCAGCATGCTATACTTTCCGCTGTGATGCGGTATGCTGCACCCAGTGGTTAAGGAAAGCTAACCGTTGGTGCATCCCGTATTGTAGTCCACGCCGGGGCCGCTGTCAAGCGCTGGACTGGAAAACAAAGCGGCGGAAGGAGCATGGACCTTGAGGAAAATTGCGATCTACGGCAAGGGCGGTATTGGTAAGTCTACCACGACCTCCAATCTATCCGCCGCGCTTGCCAGAAAGGGCTATCGCGTCATGCAGATCGGCTGCGACCCGAAGGCGGACTCCACCAAGGGGCTGATGGGCGGCAAGCGCATCCCCACGGTGCTGGAGCAGCTGCGGGCCAAGGGCGACGAGCTGAAGCTGGAGGACATTGTATTTGAGGGCTACGGCGGCGTGCTGTGCGTGGAATCGGGCGGCCCGACGCCGGGCGTGGG
>USCW01000272.1 GCA_900553315.1 uncultured Eubacteriales bacterium | reverse complement strand
AGGGGCTTCTCTAAAGAGAAGCCGCCTCCCCCGGAGTTCCCACACATTACTAAAAACGTTTGTTCGTGTTTGACTTGCACGGGGGATGGGAATGTGGTAAACTGAGGGGGCTGCGGAACGCGGCGAAACACAGAGAATGAGGCGGAAAATGAGTAACGATCAGTTGATTATACGCGGCGCAAGAGAGCATAACCTCAAGAACGTGGACTTGACCGTCCCGCGGGATAAATTGGTGGTGTTCACCGGGCTCAGCGGCTCCGGCAAAAGCTCCCTCGCCTTTGATACGATTTACGCGGAGGGTCAGCGGCGGTACGTCGAAAGCCTGTCCTCCTATGCGCGGCAGTTCTTGGGCCAGATGGAAAAACCGGACGTGGACGCGATCGAGGGACTGTCCCCCGCCATCTCCATCGACCAGAAAACCACCAGCCGCAATCCCCGCTCCACCGTCGGCACCGTGACGGAGATCCATGACTACCTCCGTCTGCTGTACGCACGGATCGGTATCCCCCATTGCCCCAACTGCGGCAAGGAGATTCGCCAGCAAACCATCGACCAAATGGTGGACGCGATCTGCGCCTACCCCGAGGGAACGCGGATGCAGGTGCTGTCCCCCATCGTCCGCGCACGAAAGGGCGAGCATGTCAAGCTGCTGGAGGAGGCCCGCAAAAGCGGCTTCGTCCGCGTTCGCATCGACGGGGAAATGTATGAACTGGACGATACTCCCGACCTTGATAAGAAAAAGAAGCATACCATCGAGCTGGTCATTGACCGGCTCATCATCCGCCCCGGCAAGGAGTTCCGCCAGCGCCTCACCGACTCGCTGGAAACCGCCTGCAACCGCTCCGGCGGAACCGTGCTGATCGACCTGTTCGATCAGGGTGAGCTGCTGTTCAGCCAAAACTATGCCTGCCCGGACTGCGGCATCAGCATCGAGGAGCTTGCGCCCCGTATGTTCTCCTTCAACAGCCCTTTTGGCGCATGCCCAACCTGCTCCGGTCTGGGAACGCTGATGAAGATCAGCCCGGATATTCTCTTCCCCAATAAGAAGCTGTCGCTGCGGCAGGGCGCGCTGAACGCCATGGGCTTCAATACCAATGACGATAACGGCATCGCCATGCAGTATTTCCGCGCCATGGGCGCTAAGTACGGCTTCACGCTGGATACGCCCGTGGAGGAGTTCTCCCCAGAGGCGTGGAAGGCCATTCTCTATGGCACGGGCAAGGAAAAGATCACCATCACCTATGAGGGCGCTATGGGCCGGGGCGAGTACGCCACGCCCTTTGAGGGCGTCATCCCCACGCTTCAGCGGCGCTATGAGGAAACCAGCAGCGACGCCATGAAGCAGGCCTACGAGGAATACATGGCCGAGGAGCTGTGCCCGGACTGCCATGGACAGCGGCTCAAGCCCGAAGCGCTGGCCGTGACCGTCGGCGGCAAAAATCTGGCGGAGGTCTCTGCCATGAGTATCACGGACTGCCGTGCCTTCTTTCAAGGGCTGACCCTGACGGAAAAGGAGCGCATGATCGCCACGCAGATTTTGAAGGAGATCAATGCGCGGCTGGGCTTTCTGGTGGACGTGGGCCTGGGCTATTTGACGCTGGGGCGGGCGGCGGCGACGCTCTCCGGCGGCGAAGCGCAGCGCATTCGGCTGGCGACGCAGATCGGCTCATCCCTGATGGGCGTGCTGTACATTCTGGATGAGCCGTCCATCGGTCTGCATCAGCGGGACAACAACAAGCTGCTGGCGACGCTGAAGCACCTGCGGGATCAGGGCAACACGCTGATCGTGGTGGAGCATGATGAGGACACCATGTATGCGGCGGACTGGATCGTGGACGTAGGCCCCGGAGCGGGCGTTCACGGCGGCGAGATCGTGGCGCAGGGCACAGTCGAGGATATCAAGGCCTGTCCGGAGAGCCTGACAGGGCAGTATCTGTCCGGAGCGAAAAAGATCGCGGTGCCCGCGAAGCGCCGCAAGCCCACAGGCTGGCTGAAGGTGATCGGCGCACAGGAGCACAATCTGAAAAACATCAATGTGAAGGTGCCGCTGGGCGTGCTCTGCTGTGTGACAGGTGTGAGCGGCTCCGGCAAGAGCTCGCTGGTGAATGAGATTCTGTACAAGCACTTGGCGAAGGTACTGAACCGGGCCAAGACGCGTCCGGGCAAGTTCACACGCATGGAAGGCGTGGAGCAGCTGGACAAGATCATCTGCATTGACCAGAGCCCCATCGGCCGCACGCCGCGAAGCAATCCAGCGACCTACACGGGATTATTCGATCTGATCCGCAAGGTATTCGCCATGAGTCCGGAGGCGAAAGCCCGGGGCTACAAGGAGAACCGTTTCTCCTTCAATGTGAAGGGCGGCCGCTGTGAGGCGTGCAGCGGCGACGGTTTACTGAAGATCGAGATGCACTTTCTGCCGGACATTTATGTTCCCTGCGAGGTATGCAAGGGCAAGCGCTACAACCGTGAGACGCTGGAAGTGACCTATAAGGGGAAGAACATTTATGAGGTGCTGGAGATGAACGTGGAGGAGGCTATGGCCTTCTTTGAGAATCACCAGCCCATTCTGCGCAAGCTGGAGACGCTTTACGATGTTGGGTTAGGCTACATGAAGTTAGGGCAGCCGAGCACGACGCTGAGCGGCGGCGAGGCTCAGCGGGTGAAGCTGGCGACGGAGCTGAGCCGCCGGGGCACAGGCAAGACGATCTACCTGTTGGACGAGCCCACGACAGGTTTGCACATGGCGGATGTGGACAAGCTCATCAGCGTATTGCAGCGCCTGACGGACAACGGCAACAGCGTTCTGGTCATTGAGCACAATCTAGACGTTATCAAGGTATCGGATTACTTAATTGATCTGGGTCCCGAGGGCGGCGACGGGGGCGGCACCATTGTTGCCGAGGGAACCCCCGAAAAAGTCTGTGCCTGCCCCGCCTCCTTCACCGGCCAATACTTAAAACCGATGTTGGAGAGAACGTGAGGGGGGATGCGAGGGAGGCGGCCTTTCTGAGAAAGGCCCC
>USCW01000271.1 GCA_900553315.1 uncultured Eubacteriales bacterium | reverse complement strand
AGGGGGCTTCTCTACAGAGAAGCCCCCTCCCTCGCAAAATATTATACTTTTCTCAGCACCAGCCCATCCAGCGGGTTTGCGTCTTGCGGACGCGGCGCAGGGGCAGCAGATCGCAATGCATACCGTTGCGGAAAAAGTCTCCGCTGATGACCCGCATACGGCGGCGGCTCTCAAAATAATCTCGCAGAATAGTCAGCATCGTGGGTTCCTCCCTTGCATTTGTTTTATTGGGTTCATTATACGAACTAATGTTCGCTATGTCAAGAGGTGCGGAAAATTTTCTTTTTTGGACAATTCCTGCACGCTGCTTCGACGGGCTGGAGCGCGGAGAACGGTTATACTGAGTGCAGTCAATGCGGGGAGGCGTGCCAATGATCATCAGCATGGAGCTGTTCTTGATGGTGCAGGTTGTCAGTACCTTCTGCCTGCTGACAGCCCTTAGCCAGACAGCGGTGGACGCAAGACCACGCTACGGACGATTGGCCATGGCAAGCCTGATCTCCGCCGGGGGTACACAGCTGATCTTTCTCTTCGGCAATCAGGCAGCCCACGTGCTGGGAGCGGTGCTGCTGAACCTTACAACACCTTTTGTGGCACTAGAGCAGCTTCCGCTTCAGCGCCGTCTGTATACGTCTTTCACCTATTTACTATTGAACCTGACGTTGGAGGGCAGTCTGCGGCTGCTGATAAACCTGCATGTGCCCGCATTGCCCGCTGTGCTGATCGCCTCTGCCGGTACGCTGCTGCTCCCGCGAATGCGCCGCCGCACACACCCTATGCCCATCACCCGCGTGGAAATTCGCTGGCATGACCGAAGCGTCTGCCTGAACGCGTTGATGGATACGGGCAACCTGCTGTGGGATCCCGTCACAGGTTTGCCTGTGGTGGTCTGCTCCCGTCAGGCGATGGGCGCGCTGCTTCCCAAAACATTCCCGGGAGCGCTGCCGGAGGGTTTCCGACTGCTCAGCGTGCGAACGGCGGCGGGAGGAACCCTGATGCCCTGCTTTCGCCCGGAGAGCGTAAGGTTGCTGAGCGCGCATGGGTGGGTGGATACGGCGGCGATCATCGGCCTATCCACCAGCGGTTATAGTGGATTTCAGGCGCTGATTCCCGCTGCCATGCTGCAAAGTGCCGTGCCGCATACCACTTCCAGAGCGACGGTACGGCATGGAGGATAAAGGCAATCCCGCCCAATTCGTTGGCAGCGTAGGCGACGCCTTTTCCGCCATCTGCTGCTGGCAGATTTTTCGATTTACCTCCAGTAAACCTTCAAAATCTGCCATTGCATCTGACGAAAAATTCATTCGCCTCCGCACCAACTCATTTGTGCGGTATTGCCTAAAGAAACGGAGATTTTGCATAAGGAGGAGCAACCATGACGCAGACCTTTAAACTCTACGCGCTTGCACGAAAGCGGCTGGAGGAATTACTGGAGAAGCTTTCCGGTCAGGAGCTGTTTTATATCGGCGGCCCGGAGCCGCTGCCTTCGCCGCTGACCCATGAGGAGGAGCTGGCGCTGGTGGCGCGGCTGGCGCAGGACGATGGTACCATTCGGGCGACGCTGATCGAGCGGAATCTGCGGCTGGTGGTCTTTATTGCGCGGAAGTTCGAGAATACCGGCGTGGCGCTGGAGGATCTCATCTCCATCGGAACCATCGGGCTCATTAAGGCGGTGAATACCTTCGACCCGGCAAAGAAGATCAAGCTGGCGACCTATGCCAGCCGGTGCATTGAAAATGAAGTGCTGATGTTTTTGCGGCGCAATAGCCGCACCAAGGTGGAGGTCAGTCTGGATGAGCCCCTCAAAACGGACTGGGACGGCAACGAGCTGCTGCTCAGCGACGTGCTGGGCACCGATCCGGACGTGGTGTATCGCTCTATGGAGGAAAACGCCGAACGGCAGATGCTCTTTGCGGCGCTGAGTCGTTTGCCGCCCCGGGAGCAGAAGATCATGACGCTGCGCTTCGGGCTGGGCGGTCGGCCCGAAATGACGCAGAAGGAGGTCGCAGATCAGATGGGTATTTCCCAGAGCTATATTTCGCGGCTGGAAAAGCGCATTTTGTCGAGACTGCATGTCGATTTGGATCGGTTTTCCAGTTGATTTGCGGTTTGAATAGGCCATGAAATTCAGAGCCATACTTCTCCTGTCAACAGGCAGGAGGTGCGTGGTATGGGTTGTGGCAAGGTGGAGATTTGCGGCGTGGACACTTCCACGCTGCCGGTGCTGACCAATGAGCGGATGCGGGAGCTTTTTCCGCTGGTGCATGGGGGAGACAAGGCGGCCCGGGAGGAGTTCATCCGCGGGAATCTGCGATTGGTGTTGAGCGTGATCCAGCGGTTTTCGGGCCGCGGGGAGAATGTGGATGATTTGTTTCAGGTGGGGTGTATTGGGCTGATTAAGGCGCTGGACAACTTTGACGTGAGTCAGAACGTGCGCTTTTCCACGTATGCGGTGCCGATGATTATTGGGGAGATTCGCCGTTATCTGCGGGACAATAATGCGATTCGTGTCAGCCGGAGCTTACGCGACACGGCATATAAGGCGTTGCAAGCGCGGGACAGGCTGCAATATCGTTTAGGACGTGAGGCGAACGTCAGTGAGATCGCGGAAGAGATGAGTCTTCCGGTGGAGGATGTGGTCTTTGCACTGGAGGCGATTCAGGACCCGGTATCGCTTTTTGAGCCGATATACAACGACGGCGGCGATGCGCTCTACATTATGGATCAAGTGAAGGACGAGAGTATCAAGGACGACAACTGGCTGGAGGAGATCTCCATCAAGGATGCGATGCAGCATCTCAACGAGCGCGAGAAGAAAATTCTTCGTCTCCGCTTCTTTGAAGGACGGACGCAAATGGAGGTAGCCGGCGAGATCGGCATCAGCCAAGCCCAAGTCTCCCGTCTGGAAAAAAATGCCCTCCTCCACATGCGCAAGCATGTACAAGTGCAATAACGGAGGGAAGATATCGGGGGATTCTGGGGGGAGAGGCCGCTTCTCTGAGAGAAGCGCCTCTCCCCCCAGACCCC
>USCW01000270.1 GCA_900553315.1 uncultured Eubacteriales bacterium | reverse complement strand
GCTCATTGATGATACGCAGGACTTCCAGACCAGCGATACGGCCCGCATCCTTGGTGGCCTGACGCTGGCTGTCGTTGAAGTAGGCAGGCACGGTGATAACGGCCTGCGTCACAGTCTCGCCCAGATAGGCCTCAGCGGTCTCCTTCATCTTGCTCAGAATCATGGCGCTGATGTCCTGGGGGGTGTATTCCTTGCCGTCGATGTTCACCTTGTGCGCGGTGCCCATCTCACGCTTGATAGAAATCACGGTGCGGTCGGGGTTGGTCACAGCCTGACGCTTTGCGACCTGACCCACCAGACGCTCGCCGTCCTTGGTGAAGGCCACCACAGAGGGGGTCGTGCGGGCGCCCTCCGCGTTCGGGATCACAACAGGCTTGCCGCCCTCCATCACAGCCACGCAGCTATTAGTCGTACCAAGGTCAATACCAATGATCTTACTCATAATGTTTATCCTCCTCAACAATACGTTTCGGTAATGTTAGATGATGTCGAAAATTTATTTGGAAAAGGAGCCTTGCTCCTGATCCGTCTTGCTTAGTCGGGCACAACCTTGACCATCGCGTGCCGCAGCACGTTCTTGCCAATTTGATAGCCCTTCTGGAACACCTGACACACGGTGCCGGGCTCGCCATCCTCGGGTGCGCCCTGCATCAGCGCGTTTTCAAGGTTGGGGTCGAACTTCGCGCCCAGCCGGTCAATGGGGGTGATGCCCTGCTTCTGGAACACGTCGCCCAGCTGGCGAAGCACCAGCCCAACGCCCTCTTTTAATTGGGCATCGGGCGAATCCTTCGCCGCGTCCACGGCCCGCTCCAGATTATCCATCACAGGCAGCAGCGTCGCGGCCAGCGCCCGAATACCTTCGTTATACGCATCGGCGCGAACGGATTCGTTTCGGCGGCGGAAGTTATCAAAGTCCGCCTGTACGCGCTGGGCCAGCGTCAGGTATTCGTCCGCCTTCGCCTTTGCGGCGTCCAGCTCCTCCTGCGTGGGCCCCTTGGGCGCTTGGGAAGCGTCCGCCGCATCCTCCACGGGAAGCGCCTCTTCCTCGAGGGCTTCTTCGCGGGCCTCCAGCTCCGCTTCCTTCTGCATCTTGTCCTTCTTATCCATTCGGCTCATTTCGCTGCCTTTCTTTCTGTTAAATATTGTGGTCATCCTCCTGAAGCATTCGGCTCAGCTGCTGACCCATCGTGCCCAGAATGGAAAGCACCTTGCTGTACTGCATCCGCGTGGGTCCGATCACGCCGATGGTACCTTGCTGCCCTTTGCCGCTGTGATAGGTCGCGGTGACAATGGAGCAATCCGCCATTTCCGGCACGCCTGTTTCCGGGCCGATTCGCACGGTGAAGGCCATCTCGCCCTGATCGGCGATAATCTTCGCCAGCTTATCCCTTGTCTCAATGAGGCTCAGGAAGCCGCGGGCCTTTTCCACGTCGCTGTATTCCGGGTAGCTGAGCATGTTGCTCGTGCCGCCCACGGCGACGTGTCCGGTGGGCGTTTCCGCCGCCGCGTCCAGCAGCTGATGCACGCCGGTCATGACGGCCTCGTTGCGCTGCATCCTGCGGCTCAGCTCGGGGATCTTCGCCCCGGCCTCCCGCAGCGTCATGCCCTTCAGCTCATCGGTGAGCATCCGGGAGATGGCGTACAGCGTGTCGCTGTCCAACTGGTCGGAAACCCGGATCACCGTATCCCGCACAATGCCGCTATCGGTCACGATCACGACCAATGCGCTGATATTACTGACCGGCACCAGCTGGATTGTCCGAATGCGGGGTTCCTGTCCCTTGGGGGGCAGCACCACAGCGGTGTAGTGAGTCAGGCTGGAAAGCACCTGCGCGGCGTGGTCGATCACGTCGCCCATTTGCTGCACCCGGCCCTGAAAGTGCTCCTGCACGCTCTGGCTGTTCGCCGAGGGGATCTTGCCATGCTTGAGCAGCTCATCCACATACAGGCGGTAGGCCTTGGCGGAGGGCACTCGACCCGCCGACACAT
Organism: uncultured Eubacteriales bacterium; assembly: GCA_900553315.1. Lineage (GTDB taxonomy): Bacteria > Bacillota > Clostridia > Christensenellales > Aristaeellaceae > Egerieenecus. Next base: position 1,047 of record USCW01000270.1, on the reverse strand, counting down.
GCGGCTGATCCAGATACCCCAACTCCTCCAAATCGCTCATTTCATTGCGAATGGTGGCTGGGCTGAAACCCATGTCGTTTCTCTTCGAGATCGTGCGCGACCCGACGGGCACCGCCGTCAGGATGTACTCATCGATGATGGCCTGCAAAATCCGAAGCTTTCGTTCGTCCATCCCCATCTCGATCTCCCTCCTTTCGGGGGTTGTTAGCACTCGATGGACTTGAGTGCTAACTTCGTGACCTAAGATAGCACCGCCCCGGAAAATTGTCAAGGGGTTCGCATAACTTTTTTTGATGAATTTTTTATGAACGTCTCTTTACACGACATTGCGTCGTAAAAAGGACAACTTTTCTAAAATGTGGTGCTGCGCTTTTCCTGAAGTATGCTATAATCATGACAATCCAAGGATACAGAAATGGGGGTATTTGTAATGAAGAAAAACGGTACGCTCCTCATGGTCGTTTGGCTGCTGTCGGCCATTCTGCTGGTGGCGGCGGGCGTAGGCTGCATGGTAAACAGCGCGGACATCACGAGCATTCTGGCGGACTGGATGGGCATTGTGCTGATTATCTCCGGCGTTTTGCAGCTGCTTGTGAACTATCTGCTGCGGGACACGATCTTCGGTATGCGCGGCTTTCTGACGAAGGCTGTTGTGACGGTCATTGTTGGCGTAGTGATTCTCTGCAAGTCTTTTATTGCGGGTGAGGTCATTCGCGTGCTCATCAGCACGATGATTCTGGTGGACGGCATCAGCGTGATCGGTGCGGCGATGGACATGAACCGCGACCGCATCCCAGGTCGTGCGTGGCTCTGGATCATCGGTCTCTTAGAAGCCCTTCTCGGCGTTGCCGGTTTCCTGAAGCCCGAAATCCTCAGCATCACCCTCGGTATTCTCCTCGGCATCAGTCTCATCTACGAGGGTCTCGTTCTCGGCTACACCTGCTTCATAGCCATGAAGTGGCGCAGGCTGATGTATCAATAAGTGAATTGTGGGTGATTGCGAGGGAGGGGGCTTTTCTGTAGAAAAGCCCCCTCCCTCGCGCTCCC
>USCW01000269.1 GCA_900553315.1 uncultured Eubacteriales bacterium | reverse complement strand
GGTCTGGGGGAGAGGGGCTTCTCTCAGAGAAGCCGCCTCTCCCCCAGAATCTCCAACATCTCCCTCGCAACTTGCAATTTCGTAAAAAAAAGGGTACAATGGAGTTGTTTATTTGGCATCATCTTTTTCTAACCGTGAATGAGGAGGTTCTTCAATGGAGCAGTACGTGTTCATGACCGACAGCGACAGCGATTTGCCGTATGCGCTGAAAAAGCAGTACGACATTCCCGTCGTGTATATGCCCTACGCCATGGAGGGCAAGGAGTACTTCGATGATCTGGGTCAGACCATGGATTATCATACCTACTACAACCGGATGCGCGAGGGCGCAACGCCTGTGACCTCGGCGTTGAATCAGGCCGACTACATGGAATACTTCGAGCCCATCCTAAAGGAAAAGGATCTGCTGTTCATCGCCTTTTCCAGTCAGCTGAGCTGCACCATTCAGGCCGTCTACGCTGCGCGCGAGGAGCTGCTGGCCAAGTATCCCGAGCGCAAGTTCATCGTGGTGGATACCCTGTCCATCTCCGGCCCCATGACCCAGCTGGTGCTCAAGGCCCACGAAATGTACCGTGCGGGCAAGCCCATGGAGGAGGTTGCCCAATGGGTCGAGGACAATAAGCTCCGCGCACAGGCGTGGTTCACCGTGGACGACCTGAAATATCTCAAGCGTGGCGGCCGCCTGTCCGCCACCAGCGCGGCGTTGGGCACCATGCTGGATCTGAAGCCCATCATTGTCATTTCCAAAGATGGCAAGCTGACCTCCGCCGATAAGGTGCGCGGCCGGAAAAAGGCTCTCAGCTATGTGGTAGAAAAGACCGCTGAGAACATCGAGGACGTGGAGGGGCAGGAGGTCATCATCCTGAATGCCGATTGCTCCGAGGATGCACAGCGGCTGGATGAAATGCTCAAGGCGAAGGTTCCCGGGATTCGCACCCGCATCGAGAACGTGGGACCCGTCATTGGTGCGCATTGCGGCCCTGGCACCGTGGCCATCTGCTTCTTGGGCAAGGAGCGTCCCATTTAACGTAAAAACATCAAAAAGCGCGATGGAGAGGAGAGACTCCATCGCGCTTTTTGATGCCTATTTTTACAGAAGAGACGAATCAATTCCGCAGTCATTGAAGTTCGCATAGATATTATCGCCCAGATGCACATGCGCGCTGCTCCAGTTGGCGTGAAACGATGGCTCCAGATAGCGGCCCTCGCTGGCCTCGACGAACATTTGCTTCAACATTCGCTTCATTAGTGCCTAACGCTTCTTCATTTCGGAAGGGTGAGTCTTGGTAAAGTCACACAGCGGCTCCAAGCATTGATTCTGGCACGCTATAATGGCCTCGCCGCTGGAAAAGTAGATTTCGCCGGTGTGTATTTTGTCCGCCATGCTGTTCCTAAAAGGGGCATCCTTGCTCATGTGAAAGTAATATGGGACAGGGTATTCGCCGGGGAGGGGGAATGTCTTGCCAACGCGTTGGAAAAAGCTGTCCGTGCGCGTTGACAAAGCTGGGGCCGCGTACTACAATGCAACCATGTTCGACCTTTTTCAGTGAAAACAGGATGCAACGAGGGGGAGGAACTCATGGCGAAGCTGCTTTTTCTTGGCTCCACCTGCGCGGACGTGATTCTGCGCACGCCCAGACTGCCGCATACCGGGGATGACCTGAATCTGCTGGGGCAGTCGGTCTCGCTGGGCGGCTGCGCTTATAACGCCTTTGCTGCTGCGAGGCTGTTTGAAAGTGCAGACTGTGGTCTGTTTTCGCCGGTCGGGACGGGCGTTTGGGGCGATTGGGTAGCTAAGGCGCTGGCGGAGCGGGGCGTGGTGCCCATGCTGCCACGTGCGGCCGAACCCAACGGCTGCTGCTATTGCTTGGTGGACGACATCGGCGAGCGCACCTTCCTCTGTGAGCATGGCGCGGAGTATCGTTTTGCCCCCGCGTGGATGGCGATGCTGGGGGACGAGGTTTATGACGGGGTCTATCTCTGCGGCTTGGAAGTGGAAGAACCCACAGGCGAGGTGCTTTTGGATTATTTGGAAGCGCATCCGCCGCGTCGGCTGTACTTTGCGCCGGGGCCGCGTCTGTGCCACATTCCTCCGTTGCGGATGGCGCGGGTCTTTGCGCTGCATCCGGTGATTCACATCAATGCGGCGGAGGCGGAGCAGTTCACCCGGGAGGCGACAGTCGCCAACGGTGCGGCGGCGCTTTCGGAGCTGACGGAGAATGATGTGGTCATCACGCTGGGGAGCGACGGAGCCTATGTGGTGCAGAACGGTCGTTGCCGCTGTGTGCCCAGCTGGAAGGTGCGCGTACAGGACACCATTGGTGCGGGAGACGCGCACTTGGGAGCGATCATGGCTTGCGAGGCGCAGGGAATGAGCTTAGAGGATGCGGTGCTTTACGCCAATCGTGTAGCTGCGGCGGTGGTGAGCCGAGAGGGGGCAGAGCTGCCGCGTACCGTATTTCAGCAGTGGATGGAGGAAGCCGGTTTATGGGATTCACGGAAGTAAAGGCTTATTTGGATGCAGCGGGTTATGGCGATCGGGTGACGGAGTTCACGGTATCCAGCGCAACGGTGGAGCTTGCGGCACAAGCGCTGCATTGTCCGCCGGCATGGATTGCGAAGACGCTCTCCTTTATGGTAGGGGAGCAGCCGATTTTGCTGGTTGCGGCAGGAGATGCGCGGATCGACAATGCGAAGTACAAGGCGCGTTTCCATCAAAAGGCGAAGATGATGACGGCGGAGGAGCTGGAGCATTTTACCGGATTGCACTTTGGCGGCGTATGTCCTTTTACGGTTCCAGCGCCGGTGGAAGTCTGGCTGGACGAGTCCTTGAAGTGCTTTGACATCGTTTACCCCGCCTGCGGCAGCGATAATAGTGCCGTGCGCGTCACGATCCCCGAGCTGGAGCGCCTCAGTCGCGCCAACGGCTGGGTCAACGTATGCAAGGGGTGGACGGAGGAAAAGTGAAGAAGATATGCGAGGGAGGGGCTTCTCTGAAGAGAAGTCCCCTCCCTCGCGCTCCCTCCCCAAGAGACGTGG
>USCW01000268.1 GCA_900553315.1 uncultured Eubacteriales bacterium | reverse complement strand
CCGTCAGGGGCGCCCGGTATACGCAGAACAGCCGGGCCGTGGAGGCCCCGCCGGTGACGGAATCCAGCACCAGCACCAGCAGGCTGATGATGGCAAAGCTCAGCACCACCGGCGCGTTGAATCGGATGGCAAATCGTTTCACAAAAAAACCTCTTTCCAAATGTTCTGACTTCGATTATAATAAACAAGTGGACTTTTGTAAACAAGGAGGCGCGTTTCGTGAACAAACCGCTGAAAATCATCCTGCTGGTGCTGGCGGCCCTGGTGCTGCTGGTGGTGGGATACCTGGCCTATGTGCTCATCGACTATCACCGGCTGGGGGACATGGACCTGGAGGTGGACCGGCAGGTGCTTCAGCCCGCCGAGACCGGCCGGGAATATCACCTGCTGTCCTATAACATCGGCTTCGGCGCGTATGGCCCGGAGTATTCCTTCTTTATGGACGTGGGCGGCATGGAGGACGGTACGGTAACGCGTGGCTTGTTCGGCAAGGCCATCAGCAAAGAATCCGTGCTGGCACACACGAACGGCGCTATGGATGTTCTGCGGGAGCTGGGCGCGGACTTCTGTCTGCTTCAGGAGGTGGACGAGTCCGCCGACCGCAGTCACGACGTAAATCAGCGGCAGATGATCGCTGAGGGGCTCTCGGCTTACAGCCGCGTATGGGCGAACAACTTCCACTCGGCCTATCTGTTCTATCCGCTGAACGATCCCCATGGCGCAGTACAGGCAGGGCTGGACACCCTGAGCCGGTACAAGGTGACTTCCGCAGAGCGCCGCAGCTATCCTGTGGACGACAGCTTCATTGTGAAATTCACCGATCTGGATCGTTGCTTTGCGGTGCTGCGTCTGCCGGTAGCGGGCACGGACAGGGAGTTGGTGCTCATCAACTCCCACATGTCGGCCTATGACGCAGGCGGCACCATTCGTGCCCAGCAGGTGCAGCTGCTCTGCGACGTGGTGCAGTCGGAGTATGCGCAGGGCAACTATGTGATCGTGGGCGGCGACTTCAATCACGCGCTCTACGGCAGCGCCTTGGCGTTCCCGAACAAGCAAGTGTACCCTGACTGGGTGCAGGAAATGAGCGACGCAGACCTGCCGGAGCGTTTCCATTTTGTGGTGCCGGAGAACGGACTTGAGGTGCCAACCTGCCGAGGCGCAGACATTCCCTACGAGCCCGGCGTGACCTACGTCACCTGCGTGGATGGGTTCTTCGTTTCCGACAACGTCCGCGTGACCGCCGAAAACATTGACACCGCCTTTGCGAACAGCGACCACAACCCGGTGAAGATCACGTTTGAACTGACGGAATGAGCGCATGGGAGGGATCAGGGTGCAGGTATTGATCGGAACCTATGGCGCGGGTATTTGGCGCTTGGACACGGAAAAGGCGTGTGCGGCGCAGGTTGCGGAGGCGCAGGATCCCTCGTGGCTGCTTCGCGTGGGCGCTGATCGGCTGTATGCGGCGGAGGAGTGTTTGGGCGAAAAGCAGGGCCGTGTGGCGCTCTTTGTCCGAGAGGGCAACGCTTGGATTCGCCGCTGTACAGTCCCCAGCGGCGGGGAAAATCCATGTCATTTGGCCTGTTCAGCGGATGGAAAATGGCTGGCGGCGGCCAATTACGCCAGTGGAAGCGTGGCCTTGTTTCCGTTGGATGAAGCTGGCATCCCTGGCGAACCACAGATTTTTCCGGGACATCATGGCGGGCCGAACGCAGAACGTCAGGAGGGCCCGCACGCGCATTTTGTGACCTTTCAGCCAGAGGGGCTGCTGTGCTGTGATCTTGGTGCGGACGAGCTTCGCCGCATCGTGCTTACGCCGGACGGCTGGCAGGAAGCCGCGTCCCTATGGACGCTACCCACAGGCACAGGCCCAAGGCATTTCGTGCGGCACGGAAACCGTGCGTACATCGTGTGCGAGCTGTCCGGAGAGCTGCTGACCTATGCCTATCCCGAGGGGAGACTCTTGACCTGCGAACACATCGCAGACGGTGCAAAAGGGACTGCGGCGGCTCTGCGCTTTGGCGAGGATGGGCGGCTGTATGCGTCCCATCGCGGCGGCGACTGTGTGAGCATCTACGAGCTGGACGCATCAGGTCTGCCACGGCTTGCCCTGCGAACCTCCAGCGTCGGGAGCTGGCCGCGGGACGTACTGCCCATTCCCGACGGTATGGTATGCGCCTGTCAAAAGAGCGGCGAGGTGGTGCTTCTGCGCCGACAATCCCCCGCCGTCCGCATTGCGGTTCCCGAACCCGTTGGATTATGCAAGGAATAACAACGCGAGGGAGGAGCTTCTCACCTGAGGAGCCGTCTCCCTCGCGTTTCTTCATTTTCGTATGACCGCATTCATGATGGGAACAAGCAAGAAGATGATCCAGCCGGGATGCCACAGATTGCAGTAGCAGCCCAGCAGCAGATAAATGATCGTGACCATGATCGGGTTGCTCAAAAGTCGGAGATAACCGCGCTCAGAATCCGGAAGATAGAAGAGCGGAACCGTCAAAAAGATGATCCAGCCCGGGTGCCACAGGTTAAAACAGAACCCCAGCACCAGATACAGAAACGCCACAAGCACGGGATAAGGAAAGTCCTTGCGGAACCGCGACCGCTGTGGCTCCTTTGGCTTATCCTGCGCATAAAAGCTGCCCTCGGGCAGCTCCGCATCCACGGCCTTTGCGGGCTGAACCAGCGCGTCCAGCGTACAGTCGTAGAGCTTGGCCAGCGCAATCAAATGATCCGTATCCGGCGCACTTTCCGCACGCTCCCACTTAGAAACCTCCTGTTCGCTTACGCTCAGCCGTTCAGCAAGCTTCTCCTGCGAATACCCATGCTCCCGGCGAAGCTGTGCAAGGTTCCGTCCAATATCCTGTGTCATTCCGCCATCCCTCCCCGCATGATATCCTAATTCTATCAGAAAAGCTTCATTTCTACAAGCGAAAGTTGCGAGGGCGGCACGGTTACGTCGTTGAATTAAGCATTTGTTGCGAATGTTGCATATTTGTTAAGGCAATACCGCACAAATGAGTTGGTGCGGAGGCGAATGAATTTTTCGTCA
>USCW01000267.1 GCA_900553315.1 uncultured Eubacteriales bacterium | reverse complement strand
TGCTGCGGCGCATTCTCCGCCGCGGGTGCTGCCGTCTCTGCATTAGGAGCCTCTGCCGCCGCTTCGGTCGCTGCCGCAGGGACTTCCTCCGCCTTCGGCGCGGGCTTGGGCGCTTGCGGGCCGTTCACCCGCTGCACCTCGGTCATGGGGAAATCCTTCAATTCGCTGCTGTCGCCCTTTTGGATCCGCACTCGAACCGTTTCCTTGATAATGTTCAAATCCCATACCACGCCTACACCGTCAGGGGTGGTCACTTCCTTGCCCACCTTGGGCATCTGCTTCCGAATCTGCTCGTAATTATCCTGCTCATATTTCAGGCAGCACATCAAGCGACCGCAAACGCCGCTGATCTTCGTGGGGTTCAAGGACAGATTCTGCTCCTTGGCCATCTTGATGGACACGGGCTGGAAGTCTCCCAGAAACGCGCCGCAGCAAATGGGCCGTCCGCAGGGGCCAAGACCGCCCAGCATCTTCGCCTCGTCGCGCACGCCAATTTGACGAAGCTCAATGCGGGTCTTGAACACGCTGGCCAGATCCTTCACCAGCGAGCGGAAATCTACGCGTCCGTTCGCCGTGAAATAGAACAGAATCTTGCTGTTATCAAAGGTGTATTCCACCGAAACCAGCTTCATATCCAGCTTGTGGTCGCTGATCTTCTGCTGGCAGATCACGTAGGCTTCCTTCTCCGCCCGCTCGTTGTCCTTCGCGTGCTGCACGTCCTGCGCGCTGGCAATGCGGATCACCTGCTTGAGGGGCGCGGAAAGCTGATCGTCCGCGATCTCCTTTACGCCCGTGACCACCTCGCCGAACTCCACGCCGCGAGCCGTTTCCACAATGACAAAATCCCCGGCGGTGGGCCAATAAGAGCCGGGATCAAAGAAATATAGCTTACCGGCATTCTGAAAGCGAACGCCTATTACCTTCGCCATGGTTGCACTTCCTCCGTCATGTGCAGGAGCAATCCCTCAATCACCGCCTGCCACGTTACTTGATTCATTCTGCGCCGCCGCGCTTCGAAAACAGCGTCCAGCAGCCGCGCAAAAACCGCGTCGTCGGCCTCCCGGGCCAGCCGCTGCCACGCCTCGGGATAGCTCACAATATGCTTCGCATCCAGCATCCCGATATGCGCCAAATACAGCGTGCGGAGCATCTCCTCCACGTCCCGCAGAAGCTCTTCCGCCTGATCCTTGCGGTCTTTCCAGCGGTTCGATACGCTGAGAATCGGCGTGCGGGAGGTCAGCGCAAAGAAATCCCGCATGACCTCCTCCCGGCGCTGCCAGAAGGCGGTATCCGCCGCCATTTCCAACGCCTGACCGATGCTCCCGCCGGAAAGATGCGCCGCCTCTGCCCGATGCTCGGCAGGGGTGCCCGCCTTTTCCAATGCCTTCAAGACTACCTCGTCCGACCACGGATGCAGCTTGATGCTCCGGCAGCGGGACACGATCGTCGGCAGCAGCAGGGACGTGTCCTCGCACAGCAGCAGGAATACGTTCTCCGCCTGCGGCTCCTCAAGGGTCTTCAGCAGCGCGTTCTGCGCCTGCGGATTCATTTTCTCCGCCTGCTCGATCAATAAAATGCGTCGACCGCCCTCGTAGGTATGCTCCCCAGCCAGCGCCACCAGCTCGCGCACCTGATCCACCACGATGGACTTCTTATCCTTCTCCGGCAGCAGACGCACCACGTCCGGGTGCGTGCCGTCCAGCATCCGCACACAGGAGGGGCATACCCCGCAGGGCTCGTCCCCCTTGTCTCCCCGGCAGAGGATATACTGCGCCATCAGCCGTGCCAGCGTGTGCTTTCCCACGCCGCGCATCCCGCTGATAAGATAAGCATGAACGAACGTCCCTTCCCGCAGGGTCTGCATCAGTCCAGCAAAAACAGCGCCCTGCGCCGCGAAATCCCGCAAGCGGGGCGCTCCTGCCTGATTTTTTTCTTCCGCGACCGCCAATGCGCCGCTCCTTCCCTGCCGCATCCGCCCCAAAGCGGGCACGGATTACAGCTTCACAAACTGATCCACCGTCAGCACGAACACCGTCGCGCCACCCACCATGACCTCAATGGGATAGGGCGAATAAACGCCGGAAACACCAGCCATGGACGTGGGCGAGGTTGCAATCTGCTTGCGCGACTTACATACCTTTTCGATCACGCCCATCGCGCCGTCAAAGCGCTCGTCCTCCACACCGACCAGCAGGGTCGTGTTGCCTGCGCGCAGAAAGCCACCGGTCGTCGCCAGCTTGGTCACGCCAAAGCCTTCGTTCATCAGACTGCTCACCAGACGGGAAGCATCCTCATCCTGGACGATTGCGATAATCAGCTTCATGGAGATTCCTCCTTCTTTTTGAGGGTATATTCAGTATAACGCATTGTATGCAAAATTGCAAGAAAAACGAAAGCGCATGGCTCAACTGTCCATGCTTTCCTCCAGACAGTCCAGCCAGCCCGACAGCGCAGACTGCGTGAAGTCCTCCAAAGCCGTCCTGTATGCCGCATAATGCCCCGGCTGCTCCCGCTGCATCTGCCGCAGCGCCTTCTTCGGCCCGAAACAGTGCCAGCGCCGTGCGTCGCAATAAATAAGAAGGCTTTCCGTCAATAACCAATGCCAGCGGTAAAAGCCCTCCGCGTCCCCGCGCAGGGTGCGGCTCTGCATCTTTCTGCACCACGCCACATCCTGCCGCACCTCGTCCATAGCCTTCATGGGAAGCGCATCCAGATATGCCAGCACCCGCGCCTTCAGCTTCGCCGCCACGCCCTTGCTGTCCAATACGATCTTTCCATCAAAGATCTGTACAAAATCCGCCGGATCAAACGCTCCCGCAAAGGTCTCCGGCGGGTAAACGAATGCATCCAGCACCGTACCATCCACCACGGACGCATCGTGACGCTTCTCCCCGGATGCAATCACCAGCACATCAAAATCGCTGTTTTCATTGTAACTGCCGTCCGCAAAGGAGCCGTACACAATCATACCCTCTGGCTGGTACTTCTCCACCAAGTACTCCAGTATCTTCTCCATACCTACATTCCCTTAACAAATTTTCACCGCCAAGGCGCTTCTCGAAGAGAACCCGCCGCCCCC
>USCW01000266.1 GCA_900553315.1 uncultured Eubacteriales bacterium | reverse complement strand
GGGTCTGGGGGAGAGGCGCTTCTCTTAGAGAAGCGGCCTCTCCCCCAGAATTCCCTCCCCGTATATCTTCTACAGAAATGAGGTAAACTGGAAGCGGAAGCTTTCGGGAAGGTGAATGGAGAAGAGAATGTTCGATCATTGGACGTTGGAGAACGGACTGCATGTTGTGGGTGAGCGGCTGCCGTATCTGCGGTCGGTGTCCATCGGCGTGTGGATGCGGGTGGGCTCCATGATGGAAACGCCTGCAGAGAACGGATTGAGCCATTTTTTGGAGCACATGGTGTTTAAGGGCACCGAAAAGCGCTCCACCCGCGACATCGCGGAGGAAATGGACGCGGTGGGCGGGCAGATGAATGCCTTCACCGGCAAGGACTGTACCTGCTTCTATGCCAAGGTCATCGACGAGGATCTGCCGCTGGCGGTGGATATTCTCAGCGATATGACGCTGCACGCCTCGCTGGACGAAACCGAATTCAATAAGGAACGCGGCGTGATTCTGGAGGAAATCTCCATGGAGGAGGATTCCCCGGAGGACGTGGTGCATGAGCTGCTGAGCCGCATTCAGTTCGGCGATCAGGCGGCGGGTATGCCCATCCTCGGCCCGGCGGAACAGATCGCTGCCTATACCCGCGACGACCTCGCAAATTATCGCGCACGGCATTACCATCCCGAAAACTGCGTGGTAGCGCTGGCGGGCAATTATGACCCGGAACAGGTGCTGGCGCTCATGCAGCAGTATTTCGGGGAATGGAAAAAGTCCGGCCAGCGGCAGACTGTGCCGCCCATGCAGCCTGTCCCCGGCCAGAAGGCCGCAAGGGAAAAGGATACCGAGCAGCTGCATATCTGCCTCGGCTATCCGGGCACCTTCCTCGGCAGCGACGAGCTGTACCCCATGTCCGTCATGAATAACCTGCTTGGCGGGGCTATGTCGTCCCGGCTGTTCCAGAAGATTCGTGAGGAAATGGGCATGGCCTATTCCATCTATACCTACCCGTCCACCTACGTGGGCTGCGGCACCTTCGCGGTGTACGCGGGCGTGTCCCCGAAGAACGGTCACGCCGTGCTGGACGAAACGCTCAAGCAGCTTGACCTGCTGTGCCGGGACGGCGTGACGGAAAAGGAATTCCGCGAAGCGAAGAACCAGCTGCGGGGCTCCTATCTGCTGGGGCTGGAAAGCCCCGGAAGCCGGATGCAGTCTATGGGCCGCGGTCAGCTGCACCTCGACCGCTGCATGACGCCTGAAGAAACTGTGGCGAAGATCGAGGCCGTGACCATCGAAAGCGTCAACGCTGTTGCGCGGCGCATTTTCTCCAACGCGCCCTGCATCTCCGTGGTGGGCAAACAGGCGGAGACGTATATCAAGGAATAAGGAATCGTACAGAAAAACGGATGATCTGCCAAGGGCAGGTCATCCGTTTGTTGTATCAAAAAACCGGCATGACCGAAGCCATGCCGGTTGGAGAAATGCGCGTCTTACGCCGCCATGCAGGCGAAGCGAATGATGAAGATGATGGCCAGCACCGCAGTCACGGGGCTGACTTCCTTCGCGCGGCCGGAGAGCAACTTCAGCAGCGTGTAGGAGATCAGGCCGAAGGCAATACCGGTGGCGATGGAGTACGCAAAGGGCATCATGACGATAGTCAGGAACGCGGGAATGGCCTCGGTCATGTCGTCCAGCTCCAGCGACTTGATGGAGGACAGCATCATCACACCCACGATGATGAAGGCGGGAGCCGTTGCGGCGGAGGGAACAATGCCCACCAGCGGCGCAAGGAACAGCGCCAGCAGGAACAGCACGGCGGTGGTCAGGGAGGTCAGACCGGTGCGGCCGCCCTCGCTGATGCCGGTGGAGCTTTCCACATAGGTGGTCACGGTCGAGGTGCCCATCAGCGCACCGGCAGCGGTGGCGATAGCATCGGACATCATGGCCTGGCGCATCCGGGGCATGTTGCCGTCCTTGTCGATCATGCCGGCCTTGTTGGCGGTACCGACCAGCGTGCCGATGGTGTCAAACATATCCACCAGCGAGAAGGACAGCACGATCATGATGATGGAGAAGATGCCGCCCAGCAGACCGTGGGACATATCCACAATGCCGGAGAAGTCCAGCTTGAACAGGCCGTAGTTCACCCACGCGCCGAAGTCCGGCAGCGTCCAGGTGAAGCCCTCGACCTGCGTCACGCCCATGGGGATGCCGATGAGGGTGCAGGCTACGATGGAGATCAGGATCGCGCCCTTGACCTTCAGCTTCATCAGCACGCCGGTGATGATGAGACCCAGCAGGCACAGCAGCGCCGCAGCGGTGGCGGAGTTCCACACGTTGAAGGAGCACATGCCGATGGTGGTCGCGTCGTTCTTGATGACGATGCCCGCGTTCAGCAGACCGATCAGCGTGATGAACATGCCGATACCGGCGCTGATAGCAATACGAACATTCTTGGGGATGGCGCGATAGATCGCTTCGCGCAGACCCAGCAGGGTGATGAGGATGAACAGCACGCCGGAGATGAACACGATGGCCAGCGCCTGATTATAGCTATAGCCGTTGCCCAGCATGACCGTATAGGCAAAGAAGGCGTTCAAGCCCATGCCGGAGGCCTGCGCGAAGGGCACCTTTGCGTACACGGCCATCAGCAGCGTGCCGATGAACGCGCTCAGACAGGTCGCCACGAATACGCTGCTGGCAACCGCGCTGGCCATGGCCGTATCGCCGGTAATGACGTAGAACTGGTTCAGGATGTTCGGGTTGACGAAGATGATGTATGCCATGGCAAAGAACGTGGTCAGGCCGGCCATAATTTCCACCTTAATGGACGACCCCGCGGCGGTCACGCCAAAAAACTTGTCCAGACCGCTCACTTGCTTCTTCTGTGTCACCGATGATTCCTCCAATACATTTGTTACCGCCCCCATGCGGCTGAAAACACCCCCTCACTATACCACACTTCCTCTGGAAATGCCATACCTTTCACAACTTTTCAAAAATTTTGTTCGGAAGAAAGAGGGAAACGAAAAAATATGCGAGGGAGGGTGCTTCTCTGTAGAGAAGCACCCTCCCTCGCGCTCCCTTCCGAAGAGACGGGGGAGAG
>USCW01000265.1 GCA_900553315.1 uncultured Eubacteriales bacterium | reverse complement strand
GTTTGCTCCACCAGCGTCACGGCGGCGCGATTGCTTACGCCCGCCGTGCCGATGACCAGCGCCTGACAGGCCGCCAGGCCGCCGGGCTGGCTTGCCATAAAGGCGACGCTGTCGTGGATGGTGGCGCAGATCCGCTCGGGATCAGCGCCGTTCAGGTTCAGGGGGCCGAAGGCCGCGTCGGCCAGCGTCTCCCCGTTCAGGGACAGGCAGAGCACCTCGGTTTTCGTGCCGCCGCCGTCCCAGCCGCAGACATATCCGCTCATGCTTTTTCCTCCAGCGTGACGGGCAGACGGCCCGCAGGCTTCAACGCGCCGCTGAGCACCTCCGCGGCGATTTCCAAACTGCTGAGGGTGTATTCGTAGACTGCCAGCCCGTAAACGTGGTCGGGAAGCTCCGCCAGGTCGTCGGGGTTGCGCAGCGCCACGCAGGCCATGGGAATGCCCAGCGCCGCCAGCGCATGGAGCAGCTTCTGCTGACCCGGACGGGTGCAGCCGTTATAGGAGCCCAGCACAATGCAGGAATGTCCCTGCGCGGCTGCGACGGCCTGTGCTACCTCCGCGTCGTCGGGATCGGTGTCGGTAACGAGGCTGTCGCCGCCGAAGCGTGCCGCCAGCCATTCGGGGAAGCACACATGCGTATCCACAGGGTTGGAAACCAGCGTAACACGGAAAGGATAGCAGCCCACAAAGAAGGGACGCTCACCCAGCGCGGGCGGCACGGCGCAGGGACCTACGGGGGTCACGCCCGCCTGACGCAAGGCGTGGACGAGGGCGCGATGCTCCGGGGAGCCGACGGACTCCACGGCCTCCGGAGCGGGAGCCTTCAGCGCGGATTTGCAATGGGCGATCCGTGCCATGGAGGCTTCCATTTCCTCAGCGGACAGGCGACCCTGTGTCAGCTCTGCGCAGAGGGCTTCGGCAGTCTGTCCTGCCAGCGCCGCGTCATGGGAGATAATCACCATATCCACCCCGGCCTTGCACGCGGCGATGCAGCCGGGAATGGTACCGTAATATTTCTGAATCGCGCCCATCATCATGCAGTCGGAGATAATCAGACCCTTGAAGCCCAGCTTTTCCCGAAGCAGTCCCGTCATAATGGTGCGGGACATGGTGGCGGGCACCTTTTCCTTTTCCAGTTGGGGGAAGAGGATGTGCGTGGTCATGATTGCGTCAATGCCCGCGTCAATGGCGGCACGGAAGGGGATCAGCTCGCATTGCTCCAGCGCGTCCAGCGACTTATCCACCAGCGGCAGTCCCAGATGGGAGTCCACCGCCGTGTCGCCGTGGCCGGGGAAGTGCTTGCCGCAGCTCAGAACGCCGCCCGCCTGCAGACCGCGGGACATGGCCACGCCATAATCCGCGACGGTTTGGGGCGCTTCGCCGTAGCTCCGCACGCCGATGACCATGTTCTGTCGATTGGAGTTCACGTCCAGATCGGGCGCCAGATCAAAATTCACGCCCAGCGCGGACAGCTCCTCGCCGGTCAGCTTGCCCGCCCGATAGGCGTTCTGCACGTCGCCTGACGCGGAGACGCACATAGCGGAGGGTACAACGGCGCAGTCGCCCTTCAGCCGGGAGACGACGCCGCCCTCCTGATCAATGGCGATCAGCGCGGGCGCACCCGTGACCTCCATGGCCAGCTCCTGTAATTGGGCGCACAGGCGGCGCAGCTGCTCCTTGTTTTCCACGTTATGCTCAAAAAGAATGAAATTGCCGATGCGGTACTTTGCTACGATCTGCCGCAATTCGTCCGTGACCTCCGTGTCCGGAAAGCCGGTCATCAGGCGCTGACCAATCTGCCACACAGCATCATGCATCATAGGTTTACAGCCTCCTTTGCTCATTTTACAGGCTCATTTTTCCCAGCACCACCGGGTGCTTCGCGCCCGTGACGCGGCAGACGTTGCCGCAATGCTGGAAGAGATATTCATTGGCGAGGATAGCGAAGGCCACGGCCTCCTTGGCGTTGCTGTCCAGTCCCAGATCCTCGTTGCGCATGACCCGCACGCCGGGCAGGCAGTCCGCCAGCATGCGCATAAGGGTGGGGTTCAGGCTGCCGCCGCCGCCCACGATGAGCTTTTCCGGCTTGGCGGAGCAGTCGTTTTCGATGGCGCTGCGGATGCACGCTGCGGTGAAGCGGGTGGCGGTGGCCAGCTGATCCAGCGGGGATACGCCCAGCCGCTCGGCCTCGCGCTGAAGCGCGTCCACGTAGGGTGCGCCGTAGCGCTCCCGGCCGGAGGTCTTGGGGGGCTTCTGCTTCAGGTAGGGATCCTGCATCATCCAATTCAGCAGCGCGGGATGGACGCGGCCCTGTGCGGCCAGCTGTCCGCCCGCATCGAAGCGAAGCTTTCCATCGGTGATACGGGCGGTGAGCTGATCCATGACCATATTGCCGGGGCCGGTATCAAAGGCGAAGGTATCCGCGAGGGTGCCGCCCTTGGGCAGCACGGTCAGGTTGCCGATGCCGCCGATATTTTGCAGGCCGACGGAGGCGTTTTCGTCCCGATAGAGCAGAAATTCCGTATAGGGCACCAGCGGTGCGCCCTGTCCGCCGGCGGCCATATCGCGCACGCGGAAATCGCTGATGACGGGGCATCCGAGTGCTTCATTGATATAGGAAGGCTCGCCCATTTGCAGGGTGCCCGTGACTTCATAGCCGAGGTACGCGGCGGGGGCAGGCTGGTGCCACAGGGTTTGACCGTGACTGCCCACGAGGTCGATTTCCTGCGGTGAAACGCCCGCCTGCTGGCACAGCTTGATGCAGCTTTCGGCGTAAAGCCGCCCCAGCAGGTTACTGAGCAGCAGCAGCTCCCGCGTGCCGCCGATTTCGCCCCCCGCGAGGCTCAAAATGCGTTCTCTTACCTTCGTATCAAAATCGGTACACAGAAACGCCTCCTGTGTTACCCGCGTATCCAGTCCGCTCCCGCGAATCCTGCACAGCGCCGCGTCGATCCCGTCCGCGCTCGTGCCGCTCATCAGTCCAATGACCAGCCGCTCCTCCTTCCGGCAAAGCGGCTCAAGAACAAACATAAAAAACCTCCTAAAACGAGGGGAAAAGGTACTCCGGGGGAGGCGGCTTCTCTAAGAGAAGCCCCTCCCCCGGGCCCCCTCCCGA
>USCW01000264.1 GCA_900553315.1 uncultured Eubacteriales bacterium | reverse complement strand
GGCGCGCCGCATGGAAACCTCGCCGGCCCCCGGCAGCCTTTGGTTCCTTTCCCCTACGGGAAAGGAACTCGTGCGTCCGCAGACGCACGAAACTCTCTCAAGCAACACCCCGAACCCCGTCCGTGTGCCCCCATCCCCCCACCCTTGCCTTTTCACCTCAAATATGTCATAATACCCTCATACCGGATAAAGTGCTTGAACCAAGCCCTTTGCTCCGATGGAGTGGATAAAGAAAGAAGGGAACTTCATGATTCAGGAATCATTGGCCCGCGAGGTTCTCGCTAAGGCCGTCGCCACCGGCGGCGACTTTGCGGAAATTTTCCTGGAAGATCGCGTCAACCATAACCTGCAAATTCGTTCCAGCAAGATCGACGCTGTGTCCACCGGCCGTCTGCATGGCGCTGGTGTGCGCGTGTTCGACGGTACCCGCGCTATTTATGTGTATACCAACGATACCAGCCGCGAGGGGCTGCTCGACTGCGCCGAAACGGCTGCTGCCGCCATCCACGCGAAGAACGCTCCCGCCAGCATTCCCGCCCTGCCCCTGCACGACGTCTCCCGCCCGGAAACCATCCGTCTGTGGCCCGGCGACGTGAAGGCCGCGCTGAAGGCTGAAAAGCTTCGCGCCGCCGATGCTGCGGCCCGCGCCGTGTCTCCCGAGATCGCGCAGGTCATCGGCCGCTACATGGACAGCGTGCAGAAGGTGTGGATTTATAACACCGAGGGTACTGCCGTGACGGATACCCGCGTCTATACCCGCATGATGCTTCAGGCCGTGGCCTCCAATGGCATGGAAAATCAGATGGGCTCCCACAGCCCCGGCGCTTCCATGGGCTTTGAGCTCTTCGACGAGCGGGTGGATTCCGAGGAAACGGGCCGCATCGCCGCCAATATGGCGCACACCATGCTGCACGCTCCCGCCTGCCCCGCGGGCTATATGCCTGTGGTGATCGACAACGGCTTTGGCGGCGTGCTGTTCCATGAGTCCTGCGGTCACAGTCTGGAAGCCACCAGCGTAGCCTATGGCATCAGCGAATTTTCCGGCAAGCTGGGTCAGCAGATCGCCGCTCCCTGCGTGACGGCGCTGGACGACGGCACCATCGAGAACGAGTGGGGCTCCCTGCATGTGGACGACGAGGGCAATCCCACCACGAAGCTGGTGCTGATCGAGAACGGCATCCTCAAGCATTACATGATCGACAAGCTGGGCGGTCGCCGCATGAACATGGCTCCTACCGGCAGCGGCCGCCGCGAAAGCTATGCCTACGCGCCCACCAGCCGTATGCGCAACACGTACATTGCGGCGGGCAAGGATGACGAGGCCGAGATGATCGCCACCATGGGCGACGGTCTGTATGCCCGCAGCATGGGCGGCGGCTCCGTAAACCCCGCCACGGGTGAATTCAACTTCGCCGTGATGGAGGGCTATCTGGTAAAGGACGGCAAGATCGCGCATCCTGTGCGCGGCGCGTCCCTGATCGGCCGCGGCAGCGAGGTGCTGCAAAAAATCGACCGCGTGGGCAAGAACATGACCATGGGTCAGGGCATGTGCGGCAGCGTTTCCGGCAGCATTCCCACCAACGTGGGTCAGCCGATGATCCGCATCAGCGCCCTTACCGTGGGCGGCCAGAAGGAGGACTAAGCCATGGACAAGCAGCAATTTATGGATCGGCTTCTGGCGGAGGCCAAAGCGCAGGGCATTGATCCCGCTGAGGTTTATTTCAGCGCCGGCAGCAGCTTCAGCGCCGGTGCGATGAACGGCAATATTGACAGCTACAAGGTCAGCACCCGTCAGGGACTTGGCCTTCGCGGCATGTATCAGGGCAAGATGGGCTATGCGTCCACACAGGCCTTTGACGAGGAAGCTATCAGGCAGCTGATCGAGGGCGTAAAGGAAGGCGCTCTGCTCCGCGAGGACGAGGGCGCTGAGGAAATCTATGAGGGCGATGCGGAATATCCCACGGTGGTGAGCTATGACGAGACGCTGGCGCAGGTGCCCGCAACGGCGAAGCTGGACGCGGTGCTGGCCATTGAGAAGGCCGCTTTGGAGAGCGTAGACACCGTGAAGCAATGCGAAGGCACGCAGCTTTCCACAATGTCCGGCGAAGTCTATCTGCGCAACAGCTATGGACTGAATCTGCAACATAAGGACAACGCGTTTATTGCCTACACCGGCGCGATTGCGAAGGACGGCGACAGCACGTCCACGGGCATGGCGTTCAAGTGCGGACGCGATTTCGCCAAGCTGGATGTAAAGAAGCTGGGCGAGGAAGCGGCGCAGGAGGCAGCCAGCGGCTTGCACGCCGAGCCGGTGCCTGCGGGCAATTATCGGATGATCCTGCGCTATGATGCAATGCAGAGCCTACTGGCGACCTTCTGCGGTATTTTCTCTGCAGAGAATGCACAGCAGGGCTTGTCGCTGCTGAAGGGCCGCGAGGGTGAGAAGATCGCGGCGGACTGCGTGACGCTGATGGATGACCCGCTGCTGGAGGGCGGCTTTGATTCCGCGCCCTTTGACGGCGAGGGTGTTGCGAGCAAGACGAAGGCGGTGGTGGAGAACGGCGTGCTGAAGACGCTGCTGCACAACCGCAAGACGGCGAAGAAGCAGGGTGTGGCCTCCACGGGCAATGCGCTTCGTCCGGGTCTGTCCGCGCCCATTACGGTCGCGCCGACGAACTTCTTCTTCAAGCCGGGCGACAAGACGCTGGCGGAGCTGGAAGCGGACATGAGCGACGGTTTAGTGATTACCGACCTGAGCGGTCTGCACGCCGGCGCGAACATGACCAGCGGCGATTTCTCCCTGTTGAGCAAGGGGTATCTGCTGAAGGACGGCAAGCGTGTTCAGCCCGTGGAACAGATCACGATTGCGGGCAATTTCTACGACGTACTCAAGAACATCCGCGCTATTGGCAGCGACTTGATCTTCCCCGCCAGCGGCGTAGGCTCCTCCTCCGTAGACGTAGGCACGTTAACGGCCGCAGGAAAGTAAGGATAGATAAATATCGAGGGAGGGGGCCTTTTTTCAGAAAGACCCCCTCCCTCGCGCTCCCTCCCGGAAAGACGGTAAAGGGTGGCGGAGATTCTGGGGGGAGAGGCGGCTTCTCTGAGAGAAGCCGCCTCCC
>USCW01000263.1 GCA_900553315.1 uncultured Eubacteriales bacterium | reverse complement strand
CTGGGGGGAGAGGGGCTTCTCTCAGAGAAGCCGCCTCTCCCCCCAGAATCTCCCGTTTCCCCCGTCTTTTCCCTCGCAACTCACCACGGAAATAAACTCCGCACTAATCGTTCTAGGTTGTACATGCCGTTGTAGTAGCCTTGAGAGTTGTCAAGGGTCGCGTCGGCGAGGGCGCGGTAAACACCAATGCGCTCGTGATAGAGACGCTCCACCTCGCCCAACCCCTTCTGCGCCAGCAGCGGACGGCGATCCAGCTTGATGTCGCTCATGATGTCCTCCAACGGACGATCGATCAGCACAATAACCCCATGATTGCGCATGATCCGCTGGTTCACCTCGCGCATCACCATGCCGCCGCCCGTCGAAACGATTGCCGGAGGCTCGTAGGCGATCTGCGTCAGCACATTCGTCTCCGCATTGCGAAAGGCCTGCTCCCCGTAACGCGCAAAAATATCCGTCACGCTGCATCCCGCCGCATCGCAAATTCGCTGATCCGTATCCACATAGCGCATTTGCAGCCGCCCCGCCAAGCGCTTCCCAAGGCTGCTCTTGCCGCTGCCCGGCATTCCAATCAGAAAGACCGTCCGGTCAATCATGGTCGGCCGCCTCCTTCATCCATCGCTCCTGCGCACCGCGGCTCAGCGCCATGATCTGCACATACAGCGCACGCACATCCGCCCGAAGGGCCGAATCGTCCAGCATGGCCTCCCGGCTTTGCAGCACCTGTTCCTCCCGGGACGCGTCCAGCACAGGCAGACCGTGCGCCGCCTTGTACTGCGCTACCTCAAGGGCCACCCCCATGCGCTTCTCAAACAGATGTACCAGCTCCCGATCAATGCCGTCCAGCTCCTGCCGCAGCTCCCGCAACTCTCTCATCGTCTTTTTCCCCTTATTCTTGCTTCCGTGTATCCTCGTTTTTCGCCTTTTCCAGCGTAAAGGCAAAGGCCGTGCCCTCTGCCGTGTCCAGCAGACGCAGACTCTGCCCGTGGAATTCCATAATGCGCTTGCAGATGCTCAGGCCAAGCCCCGTACCCTTGCCCGCCGTATGCGCCCGATCCGCCGTAAAGAAGCGATCGAACACCTTGCCCCGATCCTCCGGCAGAATGCCCGGGCCGTTGTCCCATACCGTGACCGTCACCAGGTCCCCGCTGCCCTCCGTGGTCAGGCGGATCTTGCCGCCCTCCGGCGTGAACTTGATGGCATTGTCCAGCAGATTGACAACCACCTGCTCCAGGCGGTCGCTGTCCGCGTGTACCATACAGGGGTCAAGCCGGAAATCCGGCTCCACCTCCATGTGCTTCCGATCCAGATCGTTCATGCGGCGAATGACCGCACGGCGGAGCATCTCATTCATGTCAAAGTCCGTGCATTGCAGCGTCGCGTCATCCCGTTCCAGCCGGGACAGCGCCAGCAGATCGTTGATGAGCTTGCTGAGGCGCTTCGTTTCGTCCGCCACAATGGACAGATACTTGCCGTGCTCCTCCGGCGGGATCGTACCATCCTCCATACCCTCTACAAAACCGCGGATGCTGGTGATGGGACTGCGCAGCTCGTGGGATACGTTCGCCACAAACTCCCGCCGGGAGTTCTCCAACTCGCTGAGCTTTTCCGCCATGGCATTGAAGCTGTCCGCCAACTGCCCCACCTCAGGCACCGTCTGGTCGGCCTGCACCCGCGTATCGAACTGCCCCTCCGCCATGCGCCCCGCCGCCTCCGCCATGGAGGTCAGCGGCCGCACCATCCGCCGGGTATAGAAGAACACCATCAATGCCGCCAAAATGGCCGCGCCAATGCCCACGATCAGCATAGGCGGCAGCAGGTCGCGGGCCTCGCCCTCGATGGTCTGAGCCTTGGTTTGGATCAGCACCGCTCCCAGCACCTGCCCGTCCTGCACGAAGGGAACGCCCACGGTAAAGGTAGGTGCGCCGTCCACCATAGCCCGAACGGAAATCTCACTCCCGCCCAGCACCTGCGTCAGCGCATCGTTCAAATCCTTCTGATTCAGCGAGGTCACGAAGCCGGGGTCCTGCACGTAGGCGGTCTTCAAATTGGTCATAATCTGTCCCCGGCGATCCACCACAAGGATATACGCGCCGAAGTCATCATACACCCCGGCAGCCTTCCAGTTCAGGTAGTCCAGCGTGGTGGTATCGGAGCCGAAAAAGTAGCTTGCGGCGGAGGCGGTATTCTGGCTGGCCAGATAGGCGATCTCCCGCGCCTGTTTTTTCAGTTCCCCCAATCGTGCGTCGATCTGCCGGTTCCGCATATTGGCATAGGTCGTCAGGCCCACGCCGCCCAGCGCCAGCAGCAGCACCGCCATGAACATGCAGAACAGCTTTGCGAACATGCTCTGTCCGCTCTTATGCGCGTACTTCAAATTTATACCCCACACCCCACACGGTTCGGATCATCCAGCCGTACTTCTCGCACTCCGGCAGCTTTTCACGCAGACGCTTGATATGCACGTCCACCGTGCGGCTGTCGCCAAAGAAGTCGAAGCCCCACACCTGCTCCAGCAGCTGCTCACGGGTGAAGACCTGATTGGCATGGCTGGCCAAGAAGTACAGCACCTCCAACTCCTTGGGCGGCATTTCGATCAGCTTGCCCTCGTAGTGGCACTCGTACTGGCTCAGGCTGACCGTAAGCCCCGGGAAGGACAGGGTATCGGTCTTTTCCTCCTCCGGCCCCTGCGTGCGGCGCAGCACCGCCTTGACCCGCGCCACCAGTTCTTTGGTATCAAAGGGCTTGGTGATGTAGTCGTCCGCGCCCAGCTCAAGCCCCAGCACCTTATCAAAGGTTTCGTCCTTGGCCGTAAGCATGATGATCGGGATGCTGCTCGTTTTGCGGATGGTGCGGCAAACCTGCCATCCATCCATGCCCGGCAGCATAACGTCCAGCAGGATCAGATCCGGAGGCATCTTCCGGAACATGGCCAGCGCGTCGTCCCCCCGGTCCGCCGTCTTGACCTCGAACCCTTCCTTCTCCAAATACAGCTGCACCAGTCGACTAATATTCGGATCATCGTCCACCAACAAAATAAACGGCTTATCCTTCATAAAAAACTCCTTTCATGGAAGGGGAACTCCGGGGGAGGCCGCTTCTCTAAGAGAAGCGCCTCCCCCG
>USCW01000262.1 GCA_900553315.1 uncultured Eubacteriales bacterium | reverse complement strand
GAGGCGCTTCTCTTAGAGAAGCGGCCTCTCCCCCAGCTCGCATTACTTATATCACAAACCATACGGCTGCGTCGTGGGGCGGGAGGTTGGCGGTTAGAAGGGTGGGGGGAGCGTCTATGCCAGTCCAGAGCTCGGTCGCGGCGCAGGGGGCGAGATCGAGGGAGGCGAGGGGCAGGGAAACGGTGCGCGGTTCGTCGGAGAGATTGAAAAGCGCAACGTAACAGCCCTGACCGTCGCGGCGGGGCGCGATCCATGCCGCCTCGTCGTCACGCGTGTAGAGCGGGCGCCCGCCAAAGGTCGTCTTGAGCATGTCCAATACCGATGCGTTCGTAATCAGCTTCAGCGTGAAATCATCCAGCTTCGTCAGCTCGCCGCCAAACATCAGCGGAGCGGGCATGATGCACCATAGCGTCATCATTGTCCGAAGCTCTGCCTCGGTAAAGTTCGTCCATTCGTCCGGCGATTCCACCTGACGAATCGCACCCGCGGGCAGCATGTCCAGATCAGGCCAATGCCCCGGGCCGCTGTGTACACACCACTTTTCCGCACACTTGAAAATGCCCTTCAGCTGCGGCCAGCTGTCCCAGAAATCATCCGTTAAGCGCCACATGGTCGCATAACGCTTCAAGTGTTCCGCTTCGTCCAGCGGCGCGGGGCCGGGGGATAGACTCAATACCATGTCACGGCCGCAGGCACGGCACGCCTCGGAAATGACCTCGATCTCCCGCTTGCAGCGCGGATACTCCCGGGCAATGTCATCCACCTTTACGTAGTCCACACCCCAAGAGGCGTATAGCGTGAAAATGCTGTCGTAGTACGCTCGAGCCTCCGGCTGGTCACAGCGCAGACCGTACATGTCCGGATTCCAAACGCAGATGGAGTTCGGATTCGCTGCCTGAGCGCAGGTCGCGTCGCTGCCATAAATGGGCAAACGCCGATGCGCCGCCATGCGGGGCAGTCCGCGCATGATATGAATGCCGAACTTCAGCCCCAGACTGTGTACATAGTCCGCCAGCGGCTTGAAACCGGCGCCGTTCGCCGCGCTGGGGAAACGGTTCACAGCAGGGAACAGCCGACCGTATGCATCCATGGTCAGCTCTGCAAAGGGCTCGTAATCGTGCGAGGACGCGGTGGGCTGATACCATTGAATGTCCACCACAACATATTCCCAGCCATAGGGGAGCAAATGCTTCGCCATGTAATCGGCGTTTTTGCGAACGGTCGCTTCATCGACAGCGGCGCCATAGCAGTCCCAGCTGTTCCAACCCATGGGCGGCGTGTTGGCAATCATGTGTGCGCACCTCCGTGCTTTTTTCTTTATGATAACAAGAAGTTCGTACAAATGCAAGCCGTGAAACGAAAAAGCGCCCTTCGGCGGATAAGCCGAAGCGCGCAAGCGTCAGGATGTTGCCTCGTCCTTTTTACCCAGCGTGTGAATTTTGCCGATAATAAAGGAGGACAGCGTGACCGTAACCAGCGAACAGGCGATGTTTTGCAGGGGAATGTAGGTCAGCGAAAGCAGCAGCACCACCAGATCGGTGAATAGATATGCCCGGGAAACAGGCCAATGCAGCAGCTTGGCGATCACCAGCGCCAGCGCATCGTCACCGCCCGCAGCGCCGCCAACGCGCACCACCAGCCCTACGCCTACGCCAACAAATAAGCCGCCTACTACCGCCGCCAGCAGCGGCTGATCCAGCATACTGGGCAGCATGTAACCCATGCGCTCAAACAGCGCATAGCTGAGGGCAAAGCCGCCAGTGGCTGTCAGCGCATAGCGCAGAAAGCTCTTGCCCAGATATTTCAAGCCCAGCAGATAGCAGCATACATCCAGCGCCGCTTCGGAAATGGAAGGGGAAATGCCGAACCAATGCTGCAGAAGCAGCGTTGTACCCAATACGCCGCCCTCGGTAATGCGGCTCTGACTGTGTACATTAAACAAACCGAAGGCCAGAATGGCCGAGCCCAGCAGCAGCTGAGCATAGCGGAAAAGCTCCCGCCTGTTCTTCATGAGAAGAGCCACCCTTTCTAAACTGTTTTTGCCTTGACGAATGCCAGTATAAAGGATATAGTAACTATATTGTCAAGCACATTTTTCGGGAGGCGACAGGGACGTGAAGCCGCGATTTACCACCGGCGAGCTGGCACGGCTCCACGGTATTTCCAAGCAGACGCTGATCTTTTACGATAAAGCCGGCGTGTTCTGCCCGCGAGAAATTGACCCGCATAACGGCTATCGCTATTATGCCGCCGATCAGCTGGAAATGCTGGATCACATTTTGATGCTGAAGGATATGGGCATGAGCTTGCAGGAGATACGCAGTTTTCTGGCCCTGCCGGATACGGCGGACGCGGTGCAGGTCATGCGGCGGCAGCAGCAGCTTCTGCGGGAACGGCAGACGCGGCTGCGGGAGGCTATCGCACGCTTGGATCGCAAGCTGGAAACGATCGAGGCCTTGCAGGGAGCCGTCCCCGGCGAGGTCACATGCGTAACGTTGCCGGCTGTGCCGCTGGCTGTGCGCCCGGTGGAAGCCCCCGGCGATGCGGTTGCGACGGATATTGCATTGAAAACACTCCTGCGCGAGGTGAGCGAACGGCGAATGCCCTTTGTGTATCAAATGGGCACGCGGATCTCTCCGGAGGCTATGCAGCGGAAGGAATGTACGCGGGCCTTCGAGGTCTTCTTCCCGCTGCAAAAGCGCTGCCGGGACAGCCTTTGCCATGAGCGCCCAGCAGGAGCTTACCTCCGCTGTGTTCACAGCGGCGCCTACGCGGACGTAGGCGAGACTTATGCGGCAATGCTGACGTTCATGGAACAGCATCATCTGCATTTGACCGGCGGCTCCTATGAATACTGTGTTCTTGACAGCATGACTGTCCGCACCCCCGAAGCCTATCAAACGGAAATTCTGCTGCCGGTCGCAGAATGAAAAACCTTGCAATATGATGAGAAAACAGCGCACGCTGACACCCTTGGTCAAGATGCGCTGTTTGATATGCTATCTCTTACGTCGCATGTCCGCGGCGGCTCTGTCAGCCGCCGTGGACACAATCATCTCACAGGAATCCCCTCTTACTTTCAGGCGGAACCACCTCAATAGAAGCAGCCCCCCAAAACGCCAGCTACTCTTCGGGAGGGGGCCCGGGGG
>USCW01000261.1 GCA_900553315.1 uncultured Eubacteriales bacterium | reverse complement strand
CCTCAGAAGCTCCGTCATCTCTTGCAGCCTCTTCGGGAGGGGGCCCGGGGGAGGGGCTTCTCGCAGAGAAGCCGCCTCCCCCGGAGTACCTCACACCCGTTCTATCTCACGTAAGTCCTTGATGCCTAGGTCGGACATTGTATGGGGGAGATCGTCGATGATGCGCTTGCAGGCGCAGGGATCGACGAGGTTTGCCGCACCAACCTCGACCGCCGTCGCGCCGGCCATCATCATCTCGATCACGTCACGAGCCGTGGAAATGCCGCCCATGCCTACCACGGGGATCTTCACCGCACCCGTGACCTGATACACCATCCGAAGCGCTACCGGGAATACGCCGGGGCCGGAATAGCCGCCCATCACGTTCGCTAAGACCGGCTTGCGGCGGCGCAGATCGATCCGCATTCCCAGCAGCGTGTTGATGAGACTCAGACCGTCCGCACCGGCGTCCTCGCACGCCTTCGCAATGGACACGATGTCTGTCACGTTGGGACTCAGCTTCATGATGACCGGCTTGTGCGTCACAGCCTTTACCGCACGGGTGATCTCCGCCGCCGCCTCCGGACTGGTGCCGAAGGCCATGCCGCCGTGGCGCACGTTGGGACAGGAAATGTTCACCTCGAGAAACGCTACCTGCTCCTCCGCGTCCATCCGTGCGCAGCAGTCCACATATTCCTCCAGCGAGAAACCGCTGATGTTCGCCATGATCGGCTTGTGGAAAATCTTCCGAAGTTCCGGCAACTCATGGGCGATCACGTGGTCAATGCCGGGGTTTTGCAGACCGACGCTGTTCAGCATCCCGTTGGGACATTCCGCAATGCGGGGCGTGGGATTGCCGAAGCGGGCCTCCTGCGTGGTGCCCTTGAAGCTCAGGGAGCCCAGCACGTTGATGTCGTAATAGGGCGTGAATTCCTGCCCGAAGCCGAAGGTGCCGCTGGCGGGGATCACCGGATTGTCCAGCGTTACGCCGCACAGCGTTACGGCGGTGCTTACCATACGATCTCCTCCTTTTGCAGCACGGGGCCATCCTTGCAGATGCGCTTCGCGCCGTATTTCGTCTTGCAGGTGCAGCCCATGCACGCGCCGAAGCCGCAGGCCATCCGCGCCTCAAAGCTGTACTGCCCCGGTTTGTCCGTGGCGCTGTACAGCGCCTTCAGCATGGGCTCCGGGCCGCAGGCGCAGGTGCTGTCGAAGTCCAGCTCCGGCAATGCGGCAGTGACGAAGCCCTTCACGCCCCGGGAACCGTCCGCCGTGGTTACGACAACGGGCACGCCCAGCGTGCGGAACGCCTCTTCCAGGAAGACCTCTGCGGCGGTGTTGAAGCCCATGACCACGCTGGGATGCTTGCCCTCGCGGAGCAGCGCCTTGCACAGCCCGTACATGGGCGGAAGTCCCACGCCGCCGCCGACCAGCAGCGGCGTGTCTCCGCATAGAGACGTGTCAAAGCCGTTGCCCAGACCGGTCAGCAGATCAAGCTCTGTGCCGGGCTTCAGCGCCGTCATAGCCTTAGTGCCCTCGCCGACCACCTTGTAGATCAGCGTCAGCGTATCCGCGTCCCAGTCGCACACGGAGATGGGGCGGCGCAGATAGAAACCGGGCAGCTGAATCTGCACGAATTGCCCCGGCCGGGTGATGGCGGAGGTATCCCCCGTCAGCGTCAGGCGGTATACCGTGTCCGTCAGCCGCGTCTGTTCCTTCACGGTGAAGATCATTTCGTTTCCTCCTTATAGGCGATTTGGTCGCCGCAGATGGTCAGCACACAGGTTCCCTGCACCTCCCAGCCCGCAAAGGGCGTGCTGCGGCCCATGCTGAGGAAGCTTGCCGGGTCGAGGGCATAGCGCCGGTTCAGGTCAAAGACTGCCAGCTCTGTCCGCTGACCGACCTTGATGCCGCCGTCAGTGAAGCCGAAGCGCCGCCGGGGTGCGCCGCTCATCAGTTCCAGCAGCTTGTCCAGCGAGATCACGCCCTTACGCACCAGATGCGTATACAGCAGCGGGAACGCCGTCTCGATGCCGACAATGCCCATCAGGGAATTGCGCAGGCCGCGGCTCTTTTCCTCGGCGCTGTGGGGCGCATGATCGGTGGCGATCATGTCAATGGCGCCGTCGGCAAGGCCTTCCAGCAGAGCCTCCTGATCGGCCTTGTCACGCAGGGGCGGATTCATCTTGAAGCGGCCCTCGTCCTGCAAATCATCCTGACAGAGCAGCAGATAGTGCGGCCCTGTTTCGCAAGTCACGTCTACGCCCTCGGCCTTGGCTTGCCGGATGAGCGCCACGGATTCCTTGCAGGAGATGTGGCACACATGGTAGGGGCACCCCGTTTCCTTCGCCAGCCGAAGGTCGCGCTTGATCTGACCCCATTCGCTTTCGGACGGGATGCCGGGAATGTCATGCTCTGCGGCATAGCGGCCCGCGTGGATCGCGCCGCCCTTGGGGATCAGGGACATATCCTCGCAATGTGCGATGATCTTGCCGCCCGCCGCCTTGCAGCGCTCCATGGCGCTGCGCATGAGCGCCTCGGACTGCACGCCGCGTCCGTCATCGGAGAAGCCCGCCACGCGGCCGACCATGGCAGCCATGTCGGTCAGCTCGCCCTCGCCCTTTTGCCCAAGCGTGATACAGGCGTAAGGTACGGTGCGGATGCACGCGTCGCGGCGGATGATCTCCTCCTCGACCGCCAAATGCTCCGGGGTATCCGGCGCGGGATTCAGGTTGGGCATGGGGCAGACGGTGGTGTATCCGCCGTGGGCCGCCGCCCGGGTACCGGTCAGCACCGTTTCCTTATAAGAAAACCCAGGCTCCCGAAGATGCACATGAACATCCACAAGACCTGGGACAACAACACCTCCGGCAACGTCAATCACACGATCCGCCGGGGAAATTTCCGTGGGAAAAGGAACAATGCGCCCGTCCTCCACCGCGAACTGGGCGGGAACGAGACTGCCGTGCTCAAGGGTCAAACCGCCGGTCAGCAACATTCGCACGCTGAGCATCCTCCTTTGCAGCTATCTAAATCATTATACGGGAAAGGGCGGGGAAAAGCAAGGCGGGACGGTGATGTTTTTGCGGGAGATATCCCCACACAATTTCCTCTGTAAATGTTAAGGTACAATACATAGGTAACACGAAAGCAAAGAAAAGAGAGCCCAGATGT
>USCW01000260.1 GCA_900553315.1 uncultured Eubacteriales bacterium | reverse complement strand
GAAGGTTTCCAAAGGGCGATCGGAAAGCCGCCAGACGGGCTCCGTCCTTTGGTCGCCTCCGCAGAGGCGAAATCCCCTGCTGTCATGCGCAAAGCGCATGACTGAGGATAAGCCCCAGCACCGCAAGACCAAACTGCTGGAAGGGAACGTACTCCCCTTCCCCCTCAATCGTAATGCGTCTGATACCCTTCTCCGCCCATATCCAGCAGATCCTTATACACGGCCCAGATGCCCCCGTAGGGCACATCGTAGAACGTCATGACCTCCTTGGTGATCGGATGCGTGAAGGTCAGCTTATATCCCCACAGGGCGATCTGCTGACCGGGAATGCCGTGGCCGTAGCGGTTATCGCCCCACAAAGGTGCGTCCGCGTGAGCCATCTGCACGCGGATTTGATGGTTGCGACCCGTTTCCAGTTGGATGGTGCATAAAGCCGTACCTTCCCGGCGAGCCACGCATTGACCGTGCAGAATGGCCTCCTTGGCTCCCTTCACGTCGGCCTCGCAGACCTCCACCAGATTCAGACGCTCATCCTTGACCAGATAGTCCGTCAGGGTGAATTCATCCTCCACCGGACCCGTGACCACGCAGAGATACTCGCGCCCCATCTCATGGGTAGCGACCTGCGCGGACAATCGTGCAGCGGCTTTGCTGGTGCGGGCGAAGACCATCAATCCGCCCACGGGACGATCCATTCGATGCACCAGCCCCAGATAGACCCGTCCGGGCTTATGATACTTGACGCGGACATACTCCTTCAATTCGCTGAGCATATCCGTATCCCCGGTCTTATCGGCCTGAGAGAGCATGTTCGGCGGCTTCACCGCCACGATGACATGGTTGTCCTCGTACACGATACTAGGCACGGAACCACCGCCCCGTCGCGCCGCAGGGAAGCACGCCGCCGGTCGTCACCGGCAGGCACAGCTCCTCGCTGTCCACCTGTCCCCCGAAACGGGGCGCCACGCATTTCTCCAGCATGTTGCTCAGCACGCTGGCCTGAAAGCCCGTGGTGTAGCTATTGATGAGGTAGAACAGCGGTGCGTCGCTGAGCACCTGTGCGCAGGTATCAATGAGGCCGTAGAGCTCGTTTTCCAGCTTCCACACCTCGCCAGAGGGTCCCCGGCCATAGCTGGGAGGATCCATCAAGATGCCGTCATAGTGATTGCCCCGGCGAATCTCCCGCTGCACGAAGCGAAGCGCGTCCTCGACGATCCAGCGGCAGCTGGTTTCCGGCAGCTGGGACAGCTCGCGGTTCTCCTTCGCCCATTGCACCATGCCCTTGGCCGCGTCCACGTGGGTGACAGCCGCGCCAGCCTGAGCGCACGCCAGCGTTGCGCCGCCGGTATAGCCAAACAGGTTCAGCACCTTCACGTCTCTGCGGCCGCTTTCCCGAATCTTTTCTGCCATCCAGCCCCAATTCGCGGCCTGTTCCGGGAACAGTCCCGTATGCTTGAACCCGGTGGGGCGCACATAGAACTTCAGCCCCTGATGGCTGATGGTCCATCTCTCCGGCAGGCGGGTGAAGAACTCCCACTCGCCGCCGCCCCGCTCGGAGCGGTGATAGTGCGCCTGCGCCTGTTTCCACAGGGCCGGGTCAGCCTTGGGCCAGATGGTCTGCGGATCGGGACGGCGCAGAATCACGTCGCCCCAGCGCTCCAGCTTTTCGCCGTCGCCGGTATCCAGCACTTCAAAATCCTTCCAGGTGGTCGTCAGGAACATGGGAGCCTCCTTCGTATATCTTGCCAACGTTTACAGCCTTTGCAGCACATCCCCGTGCATTTCGATCATCTTTTCCACCACGTCCTGCACGTAGAGCCGATCCAGTCCTTCCAGCGCGGGATCGATCTCGACGACCTCCCGCAAGGCGCTTCGGTCACCGGCGGCGGCGCGGGCCGCAAGGCGATTCGTCTCATCCACGGCGTTCATGGTTTCCGCCAGCGCGTCGGGCATCTGTCTGGGCGCAGAAACATCCTCCCCGGCCTTCAGCGTCAGCGTCGCTTCTATCATAGCATGGTTTTCGAGCTGTGGCAACACGCCGCGGTTGCGACGGGTCACGGCGGGCATGGACAGGTCATAGCCCTTCAAGAGCGCCAGCGCCAGCTGCATGGGGCGTTGAGCAGGTGCCTTTGACAGCAGCATCAGCTGAGCGATCATACCCTCACGCTCATCCGCGCCGTGATCGGCCACGGTATTCATGTACAGAATACGCTCCTTGCGCTGCTCCACGGTCTCGCCGAACTGCGGGTCTTCCTCGGGGATATAGTCGGGCTGTGCAGGCAGGAACTCCGCGTGATCGGTCACGCGGCCCATGGGCAGCGCGCCGTACCAGTCCAGCCAGCGGCGGGCCAGCCGACCCAGATCGTTATGCTCTGCCGCGTCCTGCGCCGCAGGCAGCAGATCAGCGCCGTTCGCTGCGTCGGTGAGGCTGAGCAGGAACGCGAACCCCGGCAGACCCGCGATGTCGGCGTTCACGGTGTTAGGCTTCCGGTGCAGCACATGGCACAGGCCTTCCAAGCCGTTGGGGCCGCGCAGAGGTGTACGGCCAAGGCCATAGCAGCGGAAGCCCGCGTTCTCGAACACGGCGCAGATCCGCGCCATGGGCTGCGCAAGATTCATCACCAGCGCGTCAGGGCACTCGTAGCTCATATCGTCGCAGAGGCTGAGAGCCTTTTCACCGCAGCGGAGCGTGTGCATAAGGCCGCCAATGCCGCCGTTGACCCGCGCCTGATCAGACAAGCCGGGGTCGTCGTCCTTTTCACCGGAGAGGGCTTCACGATCCATGCGGAAGCGGCTGGCAGGCATACAATCGTCCGCGAACACAACGCAGTCGGCCTCAGCAAGCACCTCCTGCATATCGGAGGACACAATCGCCTCCCCGCCGATGCCGCGCTTCCGATAGATCGCGTCCATGTACCCCTTCAGCACGCCCTGCATCGCGGGGTTATTTTCCTGCACGGCAACGTCCGCCGCCTCGTTCCCCGCAAACAGCAGGTCCGTCAGCAGCGTAGGCAGCAGCATCGGAATATCCTGTCCAATCAAAGCAAACTTCATAAAAACTCCTTTATAGAACGTGGGGAAACTCCGGGGGAGGCGGCTTCTCTGAAGAGAAGCCCCTCCCCCGGGCCCCCTCCAGAAGAGACGTTTTGGGGGGAGATTCTG
>USCW01000259.1 GCA_900553315.1 uncultured Eubacteriales bacterium | reverse complement strand
TGGTTCCGCCTGAGAGGTGGGGGCGGTTTCCTGCTGCTTGGTTGTGGTCACGGCGGCTTCCTGCGGGAAGCGCCTTTTGGCGTCCATGAAGTATGGGCGCTTTTGTTTTTTGAGGGTTGGATTGCGGCGTGCAGGGTGGTGAAAAATCTGCAATTCGTGGGGGTGGAATATGCAGATCTTACCGGTTTATGCAGGATTGCATAAACAAATTTGCAGCTTGGAAGCATGGAAAATTTTGCAGGAAATACTGCGAAATTCTCCTTGTATTTTTTTTGTTTTTGCGTATAATAAGAGTGCAAAGCAAAGTTATTGCAGGATTGTCTGCAATTTATATCGTGATATACAAGCACAAGGAGGTGCGCGGGTAATGATGTGGTTTGTGGGTTTGCTGGCGTTCACGCTGGGAGCTACTTTCCTGATGGGGCGGCGCAGCGCCGAGCAGCGCGAGATGGATTCCATGGATGAACTGAATCGCTGTGAGTATCATCATGTGTATCCGGTCAGCGACTGATCAATGTACAGAAATAGCCGCAGTCATGGGCAAGGGCGCCGCGTGACTGCGGCTTTTTTTCGTTTTCGCAGGGAAGCCGCCCATGGAGAGCGAATTGAACACATGATGATCCCGCAAAGGAGGATGTGGAGCACATGGAACGTATACTGCTGCTGATGGCGGCGACAGGTGCAGCCGAGGCGGAGGCGGCGCTGCAAAGTGCGCTGGACAACGCCTTTGCGCCCAAGCGGTTAAGCTTTGGTCTGTCGCTGCTTCGGGAGCCGGATGAGATCGAAGCGGCGGCGCTTCGCCGGTTGGGGGCGTGTCAGTTGATGGCTCCTGCGGCGGACCCATGGCTGGACTTTGCCGAGCTATGGCAGGGCGAGGGCTTTCTGCTGATCGGCAGTCCGGACATGCGCTTTGTGCGTCATTGGGATATGCTGCTGCTTCGGGAGCTTCGAGCCTGTCAGCCGGGGGAGGAAGCGCCGGGAAGCGTATTGACGGGGTATCTTCCGCGGCCGGAGGATCCGGTGGAGGCGGTCTGCCCCATTGGGGTAGAGGGCTTCGATGCGGAGGGGCGGCTTTGCTTCCATCGCGGTACGCCTTTGCGGTATGCGCAGCATTCGCCGCGCACGGCGTTTCTGCATCCGCGCTTCTGCTTTGGACCTGCGGCCTTTTTTCAGCAGGTGGCGCACAGCGACGGGCCGCGTTTTCTGGCGGCGTTTCAGCAGCGGTGGGACATCTACACTCTGCGTCTGCCGCTGATTTCTTTCGTATATGATGCGCCGCTTCCGCCCTGTGCGGTGGAAGGGGATGAGCGCGTGCTTCGCCGCTTTGAGAAGCGCTTTGGCTTACGGCTGGACACGCGGCAGCTCAGCCCGGTGATTCGCTTGGGTCTGACGGGGACGGAGTTGAGCTTCCCCACGAAGGTGCCGCTGCCGGTGAAGGCGCAGGAGACGGCGCGTCGTGCGCTGTGCGCCCGGAACGCTTCGCGGCCCATGTGTACGACGGCGTATATTACGCTGCCGGTACCCACAGGCAATCTGCCGGAGGAATATCAGCTTTGGTTCCAGTATCTCAGCCGGGTGAAGAGTATACCGCTCACCTGCTTTGCGGAGGGGGACAAGCTGCGGCTGCTGACCGCGACGCATCCCAATGTGCTGGAATACAAGCAGCGGTACGCGCTGCCGGTATCCGCTGAGCTTCGCCCGGAGGAGGTGCTGAACTATCTTCGCTTGAGCCGCCCCTTCCTGCTGGCGGAGACACGTCGCCGCTATCCGAGCCAGACGCACTATTGCTGGATCGACTTCGGCTATCTGCGTTATCCGGTTTATGAGGGTGCGGCGGTCAACTGGGACGTACTGTGTCAGGATCGCATCTGCATTGCACAGGTGGGGGAGCATCTGGACACATCGATGATCGTAATTCCCGCAGGGTTGCTGGACAATGCCTGCGACGAGATGCTTCGGCTCTGCGAAGCGTCGCTTTCGGAACATAGTGTGCTTCCTCGGGAGGAGGACGCATGGGCGGAGATGGCGCAGGAGCATCCGGACTGGTTTGAATTGCTGGCGCTGCCGAATCCGCGGGAGCTGCTGACGCTGACGATGCTCAGCCGTGACGAGGAGTTGCACGCCTTCTCCTGAAAAAATTTCCAGGGAGCGGGTTGTGCCTCTTGAACTTAAAGTCGGCTTTCATGTTATAATAAAACATATAGGCGGCAAGAATGCTTTTATTTATAGGAATTATGGAGGCGAATCGTATGAAATCGAAGGTTTACTTTTCCTCTGAGCTTACGCCGGCATCTGTTCTGGCGCTTTACGAGAAGGTTGCATATCCGCTGACGGGCCGCGTGGCGGTGAAGGTACACAGCGGCGAGGCCGGCAATCAGAATTTCCTGCGGCCCGCCTTCTGGCAGCCCATGGTGAACGCGGTGAAGGGCACGATCGTAGAGTGCAACACGGCGTATCCGGGTGAGCGCGACACCACGCCTAAGCACCTGAAGCTGCTGGAAAATCACGGTTGGAACGAGCTTTTTGATGTTGATTTGCTGGATGCGGAGGGTCCGGACCTGGAGCTGGATATTCCGAACGGCAAGCGCATTCACAAGAATTATGTGGGCAAGCACATGGCGAACTATGACAGTCTGCTGGTGCTGAGCCACTTCAAGGGTCATCCCATGGGCGGATACGGCGGAGCGCTGAAGCAGCTGTCCATTGGCTGCGCTTCCTCCTATGGCAAGGCGTATATTCACGGTGTGGGCGAGCCCGACAAGATGTGGACGGCCGATCACGACAGCTTTTTGGAGTCCATGGCGGACGCGGCCAGCTCGGTTGTTTCCTATTTTAAGGGCAATGCGGTATACATCAATGTGATGAAGAACATGTCCGTGGACTGCGACTGCTGCGCGGTGGCGGAGGACCCCTGCATGGCGGACATGGGCGTGCTGGCTTCCACCGATCCCATTGCGCTGGATCAGGCCTGCATTGATCTGGTTTACGCCTCGAAGGATCCCGGTCGCGACCATCTGGTAGAGCGCATCGAGTCCCGCCACGGCATCCTTACCATCGAAGCCGCCGCCCGTCTCGGCTTTGGCAGCAGAGAATATGAATTGATTAAGGAGTGACGTGGGGGTACTGCGAGGGAGGCGGCTTCTCAGAGAGAAGTTCCGCAACCTCA
>USCW01000258.1 GCA_900553315.1 uncultured Eubacteriales bacterium | reverse complement strand
GGCTTCTCTCAGAGAAGCCGCCTCCCTCGCAACTCTCACTTCCGGTTCTTTTTTGCTACGTATAGCTGCTGGTCGGCTTGTTCTATGAATTCGGGGATGCTTGTGATGCCGTTGTGGTAGACCGCGTAGCCGACGCTGAGACTCAGACGGTAGGGACAGCGCCCCTCCATCTGCGCGTTTTCGGCTTCTACAGCTTGCTGTACCATGCGGCATAGACCGCTGCCGTCCATGGCTGACCCCTCGTAGATCAGCACAAACTCGTCTCCGCCGTAACGTGCACCAAAACAGTTGTGCTCGCCGCATAAACGCTTGAGTAAACCTGCAATACGCATCAGCGCCCGGTCGCCTTCCACATGCCCATATTGGTCGTTGATGCCCTTGAAATGATCCACATCAATCATTACCAGATAGAGCGGAGCCTGATGGTTCTTCATCTTTTTTGAGAGATATTGCAGTAAATGACCGCGGTTGTTCATGCCCGTCAACGGGTCCTTGGAGATTTGCAGCTCCTGCGCGTTCAGGTACGCCATCAGCGCCGCCAGCGTTACACCCACACATAGCAGCGGAATTTGTTCAAAACGCACCTGCGCAATGCCCGTTATCACGACCGGCAGCGCGAAGGATTCCACGACCAGATATTTCTGCCGCTCTGCGTAATGCTCCTTCCGCGTCGCTAAGTAAACGCCCTTCACACTTGCCACCGCCAGATATCCGTAGACCAACACCGCATACAGCACATACCCTATGCCCCGATGATGCCGTCCCGTCGCATCTACCACGAACAGAAAATCCGTCTGCCCGGAGTCCAGAGAAAGCAAGCACAGCAGCACCAGCGGAATCAGCGCAATGACCCGCCCTTTCCGGCTGTTCAGAATGCGCGTGCCGAAAAGACTGTCTGTGTAGCAAAACCATAGATAGGCTGAAAACCCGATGGCGCTGAAATACGCCGCATTCACGCACGTTCGGACAACCTGGGGCAGCTGCCAGCAGCCTGTGATTTCCAGCCGCCAGCAGACATCCAGCACCGTCGTCCCCATGACCGCGGCAAGCATTTGCTTGAACAGCGACCACGTCTGCCGCTTGTCCAGACTGGCGCAGGCTTTCATCAGAATAATCCCAAGAATAAGGAGGCAGAATAGGTTGATTTCCAGATAAAAGATCATCGGAGAATAAATATGTTTCATAGACATTCCAACTCTCGTCATGCAGTTTGGCTACGTCAGAGAAGCGCTTGATGCAAGTGTAACATGTTTCCCAAAGCGTGTCAATAACTGGAAATGTCTAATTATATCGTCAAACCGGCAAAGATACTTCTTAAAAAAGGAAGTATTTTCATGCTTAAAGCATTCCTTGGCTACACTACAAGGCAATCGGTAACGCGTCAATATTTGCTGTTGTTATAGAAAAACACCCGGGAACAGCTAAGCTCTGTCCCCGGGTTCCTGAATGTATGCGTTTACTCCTTCATGGTCTCTACGGCCTTGCGCTCGATGTCCAGACCGGCGGTATAGCGGGTCATGAACTGCTCGTAGCCCGCTACGTCCGCAGGGTCGGGCTCCATGGTTACGCTGGGCATATCGGTGAAGATGTCCTCATCCAGATAGGCTTCCAGCGTCTTGCCCTTGCCGTACACCATATACGCCGCCAGCAGCGCGATACCCCACGCGCCGCCCTCGCCCGCAGTCTCCATGACGGTCACGGGGGCGTTCAGCGCCGCCGCCAGCAGACTCTGACCAACCTTGGGGGTCTTAAACAGGCCGCCATGGCCCAGAATCTTGTGAATTTCCACCTGCTCGCGCTGAAGCAGCAAGTCCATGCCAGTCTTCAGCACCGCCAGCGACGCGCACAGGTGCGTGCGGACGAAGTTGGCCAGATTCATCTTGGCCTCGGGCGTGCGCACGAAGAGCGGACGACCCTCGTCCAGTCCCACGTTATGCTCGCCGGAGAAGAAGTTATACGCCAGCATTCCGGCGCAGCCCTTGTCGCCCTCCAGCGCCTTGCGGTACAGGGAGCCATACAAGGTGTTGGGATCGACCTTCATGCCCATCATTTCTGCGAACTCGCCGAACAGACCTACCCAAGCGTTCAGGTCGGAGGTGCAGTTGTTGCAATGCACCATGGCGACGGGCTTGCCTGTAGGCGTAGCCACGATGTCCAGCTCGGGATAGACCCTCGACAGCGGCTTTTCCAGCACGATCATGGCGAACACGGAGGTGCCCGCAGAAACGTTGCCGGTACCGGGAGCCACGCTGTTGGTAGCAACCATGCCGGTGCCCGCGTCGCCCTCGGGCGGGCAGAAGGGTGCGCCGGGCTCCAGATCGCCCTCGGGGTCCAGCAGCTTCGCGCCCTCGGCGGTCAGACTGCCAGCCTGTTTACCGGCGGGCAGCATGGGCGGGAACAGATCCTTCGCCTTCCACGGCAGCTTATAGGGCTCGAACAGCGCCTCATACTTGGCCATGCGCTCCATATCATAGTCGGTGCCTTCCTTGTTGAGCGGGAACACGCCTGCGCCCTCGCCAACGCCCAGCACCTTTCGTCCGGTGAGCTTCCAATGGACAAAGCCCTCCAGCGTGGTCACATGATCCAGCTTCCAGATATGCTCCTCACCGTTCAGCACCGCCTGATACAGGTGGGCGGCAGTCCAGCGCAGAGGCATATGGAAGTCCAGCACCTCGGAGAGCTTCTCCGCAGCGGGGCCAGTGCAAGCGTTCCGCCAAGTGCGGAAGGGGGTCAGCAGGGCGCCCTCCTTATCGAAGGCGAGGTAGCCGTGCATCATGGCGCTGATGCCCGCGCCCGCGAGGCGATGCAGGGTAATGCCGTACTTTTCCTTCACCTGCTTTTTCAGCGAGGCATAACAGCCCTGCAAGCCGCCGATGATGTCCTCCATGGAGTACGTCCACAGGCCGTTTTCCAGCCGGTTCTCCCAATCGTGGGTGCCCACCGCCAGCGTTACGCCCTTTGCGTCCGCCAGCACGGCCTTGATGCGGGTGGAGCCAAACTCGATGCCCAGCACCGCTTCGCCGTTATTGATTGTCGTCTTAGGTTCCATTGATCCTTCCTCCGATCCAAAAGTTCGTACATTTTCTTTTCGACAACAACGGTGCAATTCCTACCATGCAGGACAAAAAAATTAAGGAGAGGGAGATTCTGGGGGGAGAGGCCGCTTCTCTGAGAGAAGCGCCTCTCCCCCCAGACC
>USCW01000257.1 GCA_900553315.1 uncultured Eubacteriales bacterium | reverse complement strand
GGAAGGGGGTCCGGGGGAGGGGCTTCTCTTTAGAGAAGCCGCCTCCCCCGGAGTTTCCCCCCCTTACTTCCGTTTCTTAAAGCATATCCGGAAGAGGAAGCTGCCGATGGCTAGACCTAGGGAGATCATGACAATGCTGACCATCGCGGCGGTGCCGGTCTGAAGGCCTTGGGCGGTGCTGCCCTGCGCCATGAGGGACATGCAGCGGTAAAGGCCCAAACCGGGGACAAAGGCCACAATCGCAAGGTTCGCAAAAATCGAGGCAATCAGCTTCATTTCCCGGGCGGCTAACTGCGCCAATAGCGAGGCCACCAGAGAACCAATGAAGATCGCTGCGGGCTCTGACATGCCGCCCCAGACGATCAGCGCCCAATACAGCGTGTAGCCGATCGCACCAATGGCGCTGCCGGGTACCAGCGAACGCTTCGGTACATTTAAGAGCTGCGCACCCATGCCAAGCGTGCCCACAAAGCTGGAAAGCAGCGCCGCTAAAAAGGTTGAAGGCATTACATCAGCCCTCCTATCAGCAGATGAAACAGCGAGGACGCGCAGAGCGTGCCGCCCGCAATCATCCCGGCGATCAGGATCGCATTCATGCCGTGCGCCACACCGGAAACAATGTCTCCGCGCATGGTGTCCTGAATCGCGTTCGTCATGGCTAAGCCCGGCAGCAGCGGCATCAAAGCGCCTGCAATGCACGCCTCCGGCGAACCCGTTTGCAATGCGTGACATACCAGCTGCGGCAGGATTGTCGATACAAAACTGCACAGCAGCGTAGCCATGTAGCCGTGTACCTGCCGCTTGGTCATCCATTGGGTCAGCAGCTCCGCCACAATGGCCGTGGCAAAGGCAATGAAAAAGTCGGCGACCCCGCCGCCGAACATGATCGCCCAAGCCGCCGCTGAAATGCCCGCTGCGGGCAGAATCTGCCTGTTGGTGTAGAGCGTGGAATACTCAATGGCTTGCAGCGCACGCAGCGCCCCGTCCAGCGTGATCTCCCCGCGCTCTGCCTGCCGGGAAATCTGATTCACCGCATTCACCCGGGTCAGATTGATGCCCTTGCGATGCACGCGAAGGACGGCTGTTTCATGACTGCCATCCTCTTTTTCATAGCTGACAAATACGCCGCTGGGTACGGCGAAGCTCTCCACGTCCTTCAGACCAAACGCGCGGCCCATCCGCGTGACCGTTTCCTCTACGCGATAGGTCTCGCCGCCGTTCTCCATGATGATCCGCCCCGCCAACTGTAACGCCTTCATGCACATGTCTGCATTTCCTCAGTTCATTCCGTCAGCGTAAAGCTGACCATATATTTCCAGATGTCCCGGCGATGCCGCTCAAAGGCTTGCCGCTGACGATACAGCTCACGATAATCGTTATAAATAATTCGCTTCAGCTCAATGGCGCGAATGGGATGCTTGACCACGCCAAAGCCCGTCTTCATGGTCAGCCCCTTGGGATTGCGTACATATTCATACACCACCTGCCGGGTGTAGGAGATGCGCTCCGCCTGTACCAGATACCGGGTGATGAAGTCAAAATCCTCGCCCCACGCCAGCGCGGCGTTGAACTGCACACCCTGCTGCACGATCAGTTCCCGGCGGAACAGCTTGTTCCACAACACGCCATAGTAGAAGGTGTTGGGGTACTTGCACAGCAGGGCAAGAAACTCGTCCATGCTCAGCGTGTCGCTGCGCTTGCCCAAGTCCTTCGTTTCAGATAGATTGCCCAGCACCATGTTGTACGCGCCGATCACCAGATCGCTGTCATCCGCCTCCGCACGCGTTACCATGGTGCGGATGGAGTCCGGCGGGAGTGTGTCGTCACAGTCTACAAACTGCACGTAAACGCCCTCGCAATGGGCCAAGGCATTGTTCCGTGCCGCAGATACCCCGGCGTTCTGCTGGTGAAGCGCCAGCACGCGGTGATCCCGGGCGGCATAAGCATCCAGCAGCGCCCCGGTGTCGTCCGTGCTGCCGTCGTTGACGACGATCACTTGAATATGGCTGTAGCTCTGGCACAGCACGCTGTTCAGACATTTTTTGAGGGTCTTGCCGCCGTTATAGGCAGGAATGACCACGCTCACCAAGGGCTGATTCATTCGTTTCCCTCCGCATTCACGCTTTCTGCATTCAAATTTGGCTTCCTTATTGTACGGACTTCGTCTGCCTTTGTCAAGGCGCGGAGAAATACGTGTGGGACACAAGCACGAAACCGAGAGATTTTACTCGAACTTTACAGCATCACGAGGATAAGATTACATAGCGGCTTTATACTTCCTCACGTACCAAGAAAAAGGAGGAAGAAAGAACATGCGTAAAGGCATGAAGATTGCCAGTCTGGTTATGGCCCTGATGATGGGTGTGAGCGCGGCGGCGGCCGAGGTTAGCGGCGAGATCACCGTGGTATCCCGTGAGGAGGGCAGCGGAACCCGCGGCGCGTTTATCGAGCTGACGGGCGTGGAGGAGAAGAACGCCGACGGCGTGAAGGTGGACAACACCACCGTGGAAGCCGTTGTGACCAACTCTACCAACGTGATGATGACCACCGTGGCGGGCGATGAAAGCGCCATCGGCTACATTTCGTTGGGCAGCCTGAACGATACCGTGAAGGCCTTGCAGATCGATGGCGTGGACGCGACCGTGGAGAACATCAAGAACGGCACCTACACCTTGGCTCGTCCCTTCAACATTGCGACCAAGGAAGGCCTGAGCGAGGTCGCGCAGGACTTTGTGAACTACATCATGTCTGCCGAGGGCCAGCAGGTGATCGCGGACAACAAGTACATTCCGCTGGACGATGCGCCCGCCTATGAAGGCAAGCAGGTTTCCGGCAAGATCGTGGTTGCGGGTTCTTCTTCTGTGACGCCTGTCATGCAGAAGCTGGCGGAGGCCTATCAGGTGGTGAACCCCAATGCGGAGATCGAGGTACAGCAGAGCGATTCCACGACGGGTATGCAGTCTGCGATTGACGGCATCTGCGACATCGGCATGGCTTCACGCGACCTGAA
The DNA here is from genome assembly GCA_900553315.1 of uncultured Eubacteriales bacterium. Lineage (GTDB taxonomy): Bacteria > Bacillota > Clostridia > Christensenellales > Aristaeellaceae > Egerieenecus. The sequence continues at coordinate 228 of USCW01000257.1, read as the reverse complement.
GGACAGCGAAAAGGAAGCCGGCTTGAATGGTCAGACCATCGCCATGGACGGCATTGCGGTGATCGTCAACCAGAACAACGACCTCACGACCCTGACCCTCGCCCAAGTCAAGTCCATCTTCACCGGCGAAGCAACGGAGTGGGAGAAAGTAAAGTAACGGGAACAGGGAAACTCCGGGGGAGGCCGCTTCTCTAAGAGAAGCGCCTCCCCCGGACCCCCTCCCGAAGA
>USCW01000256.1 GCA_900553315.1 uncultured Eubacteriales bacterium | reverse complement strand
CCGCCGGGCGGTAGCCGGGGATGTTCAGCGCTCCGCGGGGCCGTTCGCGGCAGCCCATAGCCAGCACGATCGCACCCGCCTCAAAGACCTGCAGGCCGTGCTCGGCGCTGACGCAGGTCACGCGGTGATTGTCCTCCACGGATAGTACCGTGGTATCGCATTGAATCGGAATTTTCAGCTCGCGGGCACGGTCAATGTCCCGCTGCGCATATTCGGGGCCGGTCAGCTCCTCCTTGAAGCGGTGCAGACCGAAGCCGTTATGGATACATTGGCGCAGAATGCCGCCGGGGGTGTGCTCACGCTCCAGCACCAGCAGATTGTCGATGCCGTCCTCCCGGGCCGCGATAGCCGCCGCCAGACCTGCGGGGCCGCCGCCGACCACCAGCACATCCACCCATTGCACGCCGTTTTCCTGCTGCGTCATGTTACTTCTCCTCCTTCAGCGCGTCCAGAATGGTGCCGGTGAGCAGATAACTGTGTCCGCCGCACTTGGTCACGTCCGTCATGGGGATATGCAGCTCCTCGGAGAGCAGCTCCGCCACGCGGGGGCTGCAGAAGCCGCCTTGGCAGCGGCCCATGCCCGCACGGGTGCGGCGCTTCACGCCGTCAATGCTCCGCGCACCCACCGGACGGCGGATGGCGTTGCGAATCTCCGCCTCGGTAACGGTTTCACAGCGGCAGACCATGCGCCCGTACAGGGGATCCTTTTCCACCGCGGCCTTGCGCTCCTCCGTCGTCATGGCATAGAAGGGCTTGGGCTGCGGCTGGGCGGGACGATAGTCCGCCTTCTTCGCAAGGCCCATGGCCTCGGCGATCTGACCGCCCAGCATTTCCGCAATGGCGGGAGCGGCGGACAGACCGGGGCTCTCAATGCCAACGGTTTCGAACGCATCCTCCGCACCGGAGACCTTGCCGATGACGAAGTCGCCCTTTTCCTCGTGGGCGCGAATGCCGGAGAAGTTGGTGATCGACCCGCGGACGTTCACCGTGGGCCACGTCAGCCGCGCCTTATCCAGCACGAACTTCAAGCCCTCCGCCGTGGTGGACACATCCGTAGCGTCGGGAATATCCTCGGCGCTGGGGCCCAGAAGGGTATTGCCATGCACCGTGGGGGAAACCAGCACGCCCTTGCCCATCTTGGTGGGGCACTGGAACATGGTCATGGTGAACGGCAGGGGCGTAACGCGATCCAGCAGATAATACTGACCGCGGCGATTGATAATGTTCAGCTTGGTGTCGGAGATCATGTTGTGCAGCTTCGCGGAGAAGACGCCCGCGCAGTTCACCAGCACCTTGGCGGTAAATTCGCCCTTGCCGGTCTGCACATGCCACAGGCCGCCTTCGCGCTTCGCGCCGGTCACTTCGGTCCCGCGCTCGAACACAACGCCGTTCAGCGCCGCGTGATCCGCCAGCGCAAAGGTCATTTCATAGGGACTGGTCAAGCCGCTGGTGGGCGCATACAGGGCGCAGACCACCTCGGGATTCACATGGGGCTCCATCTTCAAAATTTCATCCCGCTCCACCAGCCGCACGCCGGGCACGCCGTTGGCCTCGCCCTGCCGCACCAGCGTTTCCAGCGTGGCGCGGTCGTCCTCGCTGAAGCCCAGCACCAATGCGCCGGGACGGCTGTAGGGCACGCCCAGCTCCTTGCACAGCTCCGGGTACATGCCTGCGCCCTCCACGTTCAGGCGCGCCTTCAGGGTGCCGGGATGTGCGTCGAAACCCGCGTGCACGATGCCGCTGTTGGCCTTGCTTGCTCCCTCGGCCACGTCGTCGGCCTTTTCCAGCACCGTGACCCGGCAATCATAGCGGCTCAGCACCCGCGCCAGTCCGCATCCAACCACACCGGCGCCCACAATGATGATGTCGGATTCCAAAATAAGTTCCCTCCCTTTGGCCGCTTCCATCAAGCGGCGCTACTCTGCTGTTCTATTGTACCATGCTTTTGAGCGTTATGAAAGTGGCTTTTCCTGCGGAATTGTCTGTTTCGGGCGAAAAACTTATTCAAACCTGCATGAAACTTTGCAGTATTTGCCGTATTTTTGCGCAAAAACGCGCATATTCGCGCATGAAATGAACAGGAACCCGCATTCCCTGCTTGACAGCGCCGCAGAAGCGGCTACAATAAGGTCAGGGATTTCCACTGCAAAGGAGGATTTTTTCGATGAGCATTACCAAGCGCGTTTTTGGTCGAAACGCACAGGGCGAGACGGTCACGCAATATATCCTGACCAACGCCACGGGTGCGGCGATCAAGGTGATTGATTTCGGCGCGATCCTGACCAGCGTGACGGTGCCGGATCGTAACGGCAAGCTGGCGGACGTTGTGACGGGCTTTGACGATATGGAGGGCTATTTGAAGCCCCACGGCAGCATGGGCGAGACCATCGGCCGCTACGGGAACCGCATTGCGAAGGGTCGCTTCACCATTGACGGCGAGACCTATCAGCTGGCCATCAACAACGGCGAGAACCATCTGCACGGCGGCAAGGTTGGTTTCGGTGCAAAGATGTGGCAGGCGACGGAGCTTCCCGGCGAGGGCAAGGACAGCGTAAAGCTGCATTTGGTGAGCCCGGACGGAGAGGAGAACTATCCCGGCACGCTGACGGTGGATGTGACCTACACGTGGACGGATCGCTGTGACCTGATGATCCGCTATGAGGCGGCGACGGACAAGGCGACCCATTGCAATCTGACGAACCACAGCTATTTCAATCTGGCGGGTCATGACCACGGCACCATTCGGGATCACGAGCTGTTTATTGACAGCGACTGCATCACGGAGGTGGATGCGGGGCTGATCTCCACGGGTGCGTATATGCCGGTGGTGGGCACGCCCTATGATTTCCGCGAGGGCTTAAACATGGGCGAGGGCTTGGACGCGGGCGAGCATTTTGCGCCCATGGCGGCGGTCGGCGGCTACGATCAGAACTTTGTGCTGCGCAAGGGCAAGGCGATGGGTCTGGTGGCCTGTCTGTACGATCCCGAGTCCGGCCGTTCGATGGAGTGCATTTCCGATCTGCCCGGTGTGCAGCTGTACACGGCGAACGGTGTGGACTTCCCCGGCGGCAAGGGCGGTGTTCACTACGGCGACCATTGCGCCCTCTGTCTGGAGACGCAATGCTATCCCGACACACCGAACCACCCCCATTTCCCCACGACGCTGCTCCGCCCCGGTGAAAAATACGACACCACGACGATCTACGCTTTTAGAACAGAGGAGTGAGAACGGGGGGGGGTACT
>USCW01000255.1 GCA_900553315.1 uncultured Eubacteriales bacterium | reverse complement strand
ATCCGCGACATGGTACGATCTGTGCAGGAGGAGGTCGACACCGGCTTCACCGAGCCGTGGCAGGTGAACTTCTACCCCGATACCGACGATGTCGGCATTGTCGAGGTCGTGCTGCGGGAAGCGTAAAAAAGGATAAGAAAAGAGCCTGAACAAAGCGTTCAAGCTCTTTTTGTGCTTTATAGGGGAGAGAGAAAACGTTAGGAGAGGATCGCGCGGTCGTTGGCGAACTCGTCGCCGCTGGCCTTCGTGAACTGCTCAAGAAGATCGGGCACGGTCAGCTTCTTCTTCTCCTCGCCCGCAATGTCGAGGATGACGTGGCCGTCGTGCAGCATGATGAGGCGGTTGCCGTACTGAATGGCATCGCGCATGTTGTGCGTGATCATCAGCGTGGTGAGCTGGCCCTCGCGCACGATGCGGTCGGTGAGCTCCATGACCTTGGCGGCGGTCTTCGGGTCGAGTGCCGCGGTGTGCTCATCGAGCAGCAGCAGCTTGGGGCGCTTGAGCGTTGCCATCAGCAGCGTGAGCGCCTGGCGCTGGCCGCCGGAGAGCGTCGAGACCTTCGTGGTCAGGCGGGACTCAAGGCCGAGGCCGAGACCGCCGAGCAGCTCGCGGTACTGCTCCTTTTCCTCCTTCGTCACGCCCCAAGAAAGACCGCGGCGCTGGCCGCGGCGGGCGGCGAGGGCGAGGTTCTCTTCGATCCACATCGAGGGGGCGGTGCCCATCATCGGATCCTGGAACACGCGGCCGATGAATGCCGCGCGCTTGTGCTCGGGCAGGTTCGTGACGTCGGAGCCGTCGATGATGACCTTGCCGGAGTCGACAAAGAACGTGCCGGCGGTGGCGTTGAGCATCGTGGACTTGCCCGCGCCGTTGCCGCCGATGACCGTCACAAAGTCGCCGGGCATCAGGTGCAGCTCCACGTCCACCAACGCCACCTTTTCCGTGATGGTGCCGGGATTAAAGGTCTTTGCAATATGATTGATTTTAAGCATGGGCCTTGCCCCCCTTGCTGAAATAGCGGCTCTTCCAGTACGGCACGGCCAAGAACAGCGCCACCACCGCCGCTGTAAGCATCTTCAGATCATTCGTGTTCAGGCCCAGCCACAGCACCACCTGAATGACCAGATAATAAATCACCGCACCGATGGACACCGCCAGCAGCTTCAGCGCAAAATTATGGAACACCTTCGAAAACACCACTTCGCCGATGATAACCGCCGCCAAACCGATAACGATCGCGCCGCGACCCATGCTCACGTCGCTAAAGCCCTGATATTGGGTCAGCAGCGCACCGGACAGCGCTACCAGACCATTGGAGAGCATCAGCCCCACCACCTTGCGGCTGTTGGTATTGATACCCTGTGCCCGAGCCATATTGGCGTTCGCACCCGTGGCGCGCATGGTGCTGCCATACTCCGTGCCGAAGAACCAATACAGCGCAGCAATCACCACCACCGTGAACAGCAGCAGCAGCGCAATGGGATTATTCAGCGACAGCTCCCGTGCGTTGCGCATGGACACCACCAAGGGATACTTGGCCACGTTCAAAGCCACGTTGGCTTTATTATCCATAATGCGCAGGTTGATGGAATACAGCGCCAGTTGCGTCAGAATACCGGACAAAATCGCCGGGATGCCCATCTGCGTATGCAGCAGACCCGTCACCAGTCCCGCCAGCATTCCCACCAAAAAGGCGATCAGCATAGCCAGCCACACATTGCAGCCGCCAATGATCAGCATAGCCGCAACCGCGCCGCCCGTGGCGATAGAGCCGTCTACCGTCAGGTCGGCTACGTCCAGAATCTTATAGGTAATGTACACGCCGATAGCCATCAGGCCCCAGATCAGTCCCTGAGACACCGCGCCCGGCATTGCATTCAGCAGTTTTGCAAGCTCCAAGTAAAGCAGCCTCCTCGCATCTTGTGTTCATCCATGCACGAAAGCGACGCCATGAAAAGCTCCCCTTTCCATGGCGTCGCACGGTCACAAGCATTTGTGCCAGCGTTTATCGCTCCCGTGCGGTGAAACGCACCGGGCGGTCGATTCCCCGATTGGTTACTCCTCGATGGCCTCGTAGCCCTCGGGGATAGTCAGACCCAACTCAGCCGCGTTGGCTGCGTTATACTTCTTGGTGAACTTTGGCGCAGACTGGATGGGCATGGTGCTTACATCCGCACCGTTGACAAGAATCTCATAGGCCATTTCGCCGGTGGCGTAGCCAATGTCATAGTAGCTGATGGTCAGGGTCGCCACGCCGCAGCCCTTGCAAATGCCTTCCTCGCCAACCACCGCAGGCACCTTCGCGGGCAGCACCACGTTAGCAATTGTTTCGGTATAGGAAGCGGCGGTGTTATCCGTGGGGATATACATCACGTCGCACTCGGTGGCCAGCTGTGCCACGGAGGCAATGTCATTAGAGTCGGTGAAAGCATACTCCTTGCACTCATAACCCATCTCGGTCAGGTAGCCCTTGATGGTGTTGATCTGGTACACGGAATTCGCCTCAGCAGAGCAGTAGAACAGCGCCACGGTCTTCGCATCGGGGAACAGCTCCTGAATCATGGCCGCCTGCCCATCCAGCGGCGCAAGATCGCTGGTACCGGACACGTTGATGCCGCTGGTGCCGTCGAACTCTGTCGCCCCCAGCGCCGTTGCGTAATCGGTGATGGAGGTGCCCAGGATCGGGATGGTATCGGTCGCGGAAATGGCCGCCTGCAGGGAGGCCGTCGCGTTGGCCATGATGAGGTCAACGTCGTTGGAAACAAACGTATTTACAATGGTCGCGCAGTTGACCGCCTCACCGGAAGCGTTCTGCTCGTCAAACTTTACCTTATCGCCCAACTTTTCCGTCAGCGCATCGCGGAAGCCGCGAGTCGCTTCGTCCAGCGCGGGATGCTGCAGCAGCTGGCAGATACCGATCTCATACGTCTTCTCCTCCGCCATGGCAGCAGCAGCGCACAGCGTCATACACAGGGCCAGCATCAATGCAACGATTTTCTTCATAGGGGTTTCCTCCTTCAATCCTACTCGCACGTTTCCCCGCGCGTCTACATCTGCGAGTTTATCGCATCCCTCGCCCCATGTCAACCATGGCCAAAATAAAGCACAAAAAGAATACAAAGAAGGGAACGTGAAAGGTATGCGAGGGAGACGGCTTCTTTGCAAGAAGCCCCTCCCTCGCGCTCCCTCCCGAAGAACTGATGGTCTAGGAGATTCTGGGGGAGAGGCCGCTTCTCTAAGAGAAGCGCCTCTCCCCCAGAC
>USCW01000254.1 GCA_900553315.1 uncultured Eubacteriales bacterium | reverse complement strand
AAAGGGCTTTGCGGTCGCCCTTTGGAACCCTTCGCCCGCCCCTTTCCTGTAATTGGTCGGTACCCAACGTTGGCAGGTCGCGGCGGCTCTGTCAGCCGCCGTGACCACAACTAAGTTTATTGGAGACGCGCTCACTCTCAGGCGGAACCAACTATGCAGAAACAACCCCGCCGAACGCCAGCTACTCTTCGGGAGAGGGGGGCTGGGGGAGAGGCGCTTCTCTTAGAGAAGCGGCCTCTCCCCCAGCGCTCCCTAACCGTTCCGTTCTTCGGGAGGGGGCCCCGGGGGAGGCGCTTCTCTTAGAGAAGCGGCCTCCCCCGGAGTTCCTCTCCGTTATTTTTTCTCTGCCGTCCTTCGGTTGACGATGAGAAGAAGGACTAGCAGGGAGACAAACATGAGCGCGCTCAGGGCGTTCAGCGAGGGCTTGATGCCCTTCCGGGCCGCAGAGTAGATCAGCGTCGAGAGATTCTGCACCAGCGGGCTCGTCGTGAAATAGCTGATGGTGAAATCGTCCAGCGACAGCGTGAAGGCCAGCATCGCGCCGGTGATGATGCCCTGCTTGCACTCGGGAATCAGCACGTGCGTCAGCGCATAGGTCGGCGTTGCGCCCAGATCAAGCGCCGCCTCGTAGGTGTGCTTGTTCATCTGCTTCAGCTTCGGCATCACCGATAGAATCACGTAGGGCGTGTCAAAGGTGATGTGCGCCAGTAGCATCGTGAAATACCCGCGCTCCACCTGCGTGAAGATGAACAGCAGCATCAGCGAAATACCCGTCACAATGTCCGGCATGGTGTTGGGCAGATTCGTCAGCGTCATCATGATCGATTGCGGACGCTTCTTCATGCTGTAAATGCCGATGGCCGCCAGCGTGCCCAGAATCGTGGACACCACCATGGCGATCAGCGCCACGCTCACCGTCACCTGCAAAGCGTTCATGATGGCCTGATCCTGAAACAGCTCCTGATACCAGCGCAGGGAGAAGCCCTCCCACTTGGCACGGCTCTTGCCCTCATTGAAGGACTGCACGATCAGCACCAGAATCGGCACATAGAGAAACACCAGAATAAATCCAAGGTAGAACCGCTTGAAGAACTTTTTCATGCGATGCCGCCTCCTTCACCCTTGGGATCCGCCTTGCGCAGAATGGACAGACTGATCAGAATCAGCAGCATCATAATCAGGCTCAGAGCGCTGCCCACATTCCAGTTGCCTTCCGTGAGGAACTTCGACTCGATCAGGTCGCCGAACATCATCGTATTGCCGCCGCCCAGCACGCGGGGAATAAAGAACGTCGTCACCGAGGGCATGAACACCATCGTGATGCCGCTGATAACACCCGGCAGACTCAGGGGCATCGTGACCTTCGTCAGCGTCTGCCAATCGTTGCAGCCTAAGTCCTGCGCCGCCTCTCCCAGACGATAATCCTGCTTGCTCAGCACCGTGTAAATGGGGAACACCATGAACGGCAGGAAATTGTACACCATACCCAGCAGCACCGCCCCGGAGTTATACATCAGCTGCACGCCCTCAAAGCCCATGGCCCGCAATAGCTGATTGATAAGGCCCTGATCCTCCAGCAGACTCATCCACGCAATGGTGCGCAGCAGGAAGTTCATCCACATGGGAATGATGAACAGCACCACCAGCGACGCGCCCAGCTTCATTTGACGATCTGCCATGAACAGCGCTGCGGGATACCCCAGCACCAGACAGATCACCGTACACAGAAACGCCATCCACAGGGAGTACACCAGCGTATCCACATTCACTGTGCCGCGCACCACATACTTGGCCGCGTCCGGCCCCAGCGACGCATAGAGCTGGTTCTTCGTGTAGTTGCTGTCCCAGAAGTTGCGGAAATTATCTAGCGTAAACGCGCCGTTCGTATCCGTAAAGGCGTAATACGCGATCAGGATCACCGGCAGCACCGTGAAGAGAATCATCCACAGCGTGTACGGCGCTGCGAACAGCGAACGCTTCACGCCCCGGTTCCGCTTCACCGAAATGCCCACCAGCAGGGCGAAAAACGCCAGTCCCAGACCCATCAGCCACCAGGCCCAGGACGGCAGCTGCATGTCAAAGTTCATGCCTTCGCCTCCTCTTTGGGCGACAGCGCCGCATCCATGGGCTTCATAATGTGAATGTTAAAGGGCACGATGGACAGCCCCACCCGGGAGCCTTGCGGCTGCATGGTGGTGGAATGCACCTTGAAGGTGCATTCGCCGCAGTCGATCATCATCTCGTAATGCACGCCCTTGAACAGCACGCTCTTCACCGTGCCCACCAGCTGACCCACGTCCTCGCCCACCAGCATGATATCCTCCGGGCGAACCACCACGTCCACCGGCACATTCTCGCCGAAGCCGTAGTCCACGCAGGGGAAGGAATGCCCCGCGAAGGACACCAGTTCATCCTTCATCATCGTGCCGCGAAGAATGTTGCTCTCGCCGATGAAGTCCGCCACAAAGGCATTCGCCGGTTCGTCGTAAATGCGCTTGGGATCGCCGATTTGCAGGATGTGTCCTTCCCGCATGACTACAATGGTGTCGCTCATGGTCAGGGCCTCCTCCTGATCGTGGGTCACGTACAGGAAGGTGATGCCCAGCCGCTGCTGCATGTTTTTGATCTCCAGCTGCATTTCCTTACGCAGCTTCAGGTCAAGCGCTCCCAGCGGCTCGTCCAGCAGCAGCACCTCCGGCTCGTTCACCAGCGCACGGGCAATGGCCACACGCTGCTGCTGACCGCCGGAGAGTGCGTCCACATGGCGCTTGCCGTAGCCCTTCAGGTTCACCAACTCCAGCATGTATTCCACCCGGCGGGTGATCTCCGCCTTGGACACCTTCTTCAGCTTCAGGCCGAAAGCGATATTGTCAAACACATTCAGGTGCGGGAACAGCGCGTACTTCTGAAAAACGGTGTTCACGCGGCGCTTGTAGGGCGGCACCTGCGCAATGTCGCGTCCTTCGAACAACACCTCGCCGGTGGTGGGCGTTTCGAAGCCGCCGATGATGCGCAGGGTGGTGGTCTTGCCGCAGCCGGAGGGGCCGAGCAGCGTCACAAATTCCTTTTTGCGAATATAGAGATTGATGTTGTCCAAGACCGTCGTTCCGTCGAATTCCTTCGAAATGTTTTTCAGTTCAATGAGGCGCTCGTTTTCCACCATTGTTCATGCCCTCCCGGCAAAGTATTTCTATATAGAATCAGCCTGAGTTCTATCCAGATAAAGAAGGTATCCTCAGTCAGCCTTACGATGACATCCCTCAAGCCTCCCCGCAAAGCCTCCCCTGAAAGGGGAGGCGCCCGCCTAAGGCGGGCGGAGGG
>USCW01000253.1 GCA_900553315.1 uncultured Eubacteriales bacterium | reverse complement strand
AGATACTGACCGACAGAAAGAGGACTGTCGTAATGATTCCGATGACCTTTACAAACTTAGCGTTTCTTACCACATTCGTTTCCATAAAAACTTCCCTCCGCCTTTTCTTCAGACAATCTATTTAAGATGCAATCCATGCCAGTGCTGCCAGAGCGCTGATGACCAGAGCGGTTCCGCCGACCAGCAGTAGAACACGCTGCCATGTGGTTTTCAGCCCTTTTTTCACCAGTCGAACGATGACCACAGGACTTACCAAAAAGACAGCGAGGATATAGGCAATCAAGAATGGTTTCATTACAATTTCTCCTTTGCGGCTTTGTATCAGATGTCTTTGAAGATATTATACCATCTGTATGCCTTTGGGTCATCTGTTTTTTTGGAGCACTCCGGCTTTTTTGCAGGAAAAAGAAAACACCCGCACGCATCCGTTTTGGGATGCGTGCGGGTGTTTGTTTATAGGATGAAAGGACAGTTGTTATCTTGGATATTTGATAGCAGCCTGTGCAGCGGCAAGGCGTGCAATCGGTACACGGAATGGAGAACAGGAAACATAGGTCAGACCTGCTTTGTGGCAGAACTCAACCGAGGACGGGTCTCCGCCGTGCTCGCCGCAGATGCCCAGCTTGATGTCGGGGCGGGTCTGACGGCCCAGCTTGGCAGCCATCTCGACCAGCTTGCCCACGCCGTCGGTGTCCAGACGGGCGAAGGGATCGCTCTCGAAGATCTTGTTGTCATAGTATGCGCCCAGGAACTTGCCGGCGTCGTCACGAGAGAAGCCGAAGGTCATCTGGGTCAGGTCGTTGGTGCCGAAGGAGAAGAACTCCGCCTGCTTGGCGATCTCATCGGCAGTCACGGCCGCGCGCGGGATCTCGATCATGGTGCCCACGTGGTAGTTCAGGGTCATGCCCTGCTCCTCGAAGACCTTCTTGGCAGTCTCGTCCACGATGTGCTTCACGAAGGCCAGCTCCTTCTCGGAACCAACCAGCGGGATCATGATCTCGGGCACGATGTCATAGCCGCATTCCTTCTTCACGTTGATGGCAGCCTGCATGACGGCGCGGGTCTGCATCTCGGCGATTTCGGGATAGGTCACGGCCAGACGGCAGCCACGATGGCCCATCATGGGGTTGGACTCATGCAGCGCGTTGATCTTCTGCTTGACTTCCTCCACGGTGCGGCCCAGGTTCTTGGCCAGCTCCTCGATCTCCTCGGTCATGTCCAGATGGGGCACGAACTCATGGAGCGGCGGATCCAGATAACGGACGGTCATGGGACGGCCTTCCAGCGCCTTGTACATGGCCTCGAAGTCACCCTGCTGCATGGGCAGGATCTTCGCCAGCGCATGCTCGCGCTGCTCCTTGGTGTCGGCCAGGATCATCTCACGCACAGCCGCGATACGGCTGGCCTCGAAGAACATGTGCTCGGTACGGCACAGACCGATGCCCTCAGCGCCGAAGGCCACAGCCTGCTTGGTGTCGCGGGGGGTATCAGCGTTGGTACGGACATGCAGCTTGCGAGCCTTGTCAGCCCAGCCCATGAAACGCGCGAAGTCGCCGGAGATGGAGGCTTCCACGGTGGGGATCAGGCCGTCGTACACGTTGCCGGTGGAGCCGTCCACGGAGATGCAGTCGCCCTCGTGGTACACCTTGCCATTGATGGTCACGGTGTTGGCAGCCTCATCGAACTTCAGGTCGCCGCAGCCAACGACAGCCGCACGGCCCATACCACGAGCCACAACAGCCGCGTGAGAGGTCATGCCGCCGAAGGCGGTCAGGATGGCCTGGGAGAAGTCCATGCCCTCGATATCCTCAGGGGTGGTCTCCTTGCGGACCAGAATGACCTTCTCCTTGTTCTTGCCGTGCTCAGCGGCAGCGTCAGCGGTGAAATAGATCGCGCCAGCACCAGCGCCGGGGGAAGCGGGCAGACCCTTGGCAATGACGGGAGCCTTCTTGATGGCCGCAGCGTCAAAGTTCGGGTGCAGCAGGCTGTCGAGCTGCTTGGGCTCAACCTTCAGCACAGCCTCTTCCTCGCTCAGCATACCCTCGTCCACCAGATCCACAGCGATCTTCAGCGCAGCCTGAGCGGTACGCTTGCCGTTACGGGTCTGGAGCATGAACAGCTTGCCGCGCTCGATGGTGTACTCCATGTCCTGCATGTCGCGGTAGTGGTTCTCCAGGGTCTTGGCGATGGTCACGAACTGATCGTAAACCTCGGGCATCTGCTCATGCAGCTGGGAGATAGGCTGGGGGGTACGGATACCGGCCACAACGTCCTCGCCCTGCGCATTCAGCAGGTACTCGCCATACAGCTTCTTTTCGCCGGTGGAGGGGTTGCGGGTGAACGCAACGCCGGTACCGGAGGTCTCGCCCATGTTGCCGAACACCATGGACTGCACGTTCACGGCGGTGCCCCAGCTGCCGGGGATGTCGTTCATGCGGCGATAGTAGATCGCGCGGGGGTTGTTCCAGGAACGGAACACAGCCTTGATGGCCTCCATCAGCTGTTCCTTGGGATCCTGCGGGAAGTCCACGCCCTTCTCTGCCTTGTAGATGGCCTTGAAGCGCTCCACAACTTCCTTCAGGTCGTCGGCGGTCAGGTCACGGTCGAACTTCACGCCGCGCTTTTCCTTGAACTCGTCCAGCACTTCCTCGAACTTGCTCTTCTTGATCTCCATCACCACGTCGGAGAACATGGCGATGAAACGACGATACGCGTCATAGGCGAAGTGCTCGTTGTCGGTCAGCTTGGCCAGGCCCTTCACAGACACGTCGTTCAGGCCCAGGTTCAGGATGGTATCCATCATGCCGGGCATGGAAGCGCGCGCGCCGGAACGCACGGACACCAGCCACGGATCGTTCTCATCACCGAACTTCTTGCCGACCACCTGCTCGGTGGTAGCCAGAGCTTCGTAAATCTGCTTCTCGATGTCCTCGCCGATCTTCTCACCATCGTCATAGTAACGGGTGCAGGCTTCGGTGGAAATGGTGAAGCCCTGGGGCACAGGCAGACCGATACGGGTCATTTCAGCCAGATTGGCGCCCTTGCCGCCCAGCAGCTCGCGCATGTCAGCGTTGCCCTCTTTGAAGAGGTAGACATACTTCTTCTCCATGGGAAATTCCTCCTCGTTGGTTTTTGCACAGAGACGATTCCCTGCGTGGGGAATCGTCCTCGCGGCTCTGCTTCGCCGCACAGGCAATCCCTCACTTAGCCCCAAAATTATACTATCATTTTCCCGTTTTGGCAAGTAAAGAAACGAATTTCGGTGAAGATTCTGGGGGGAGAGGCCGCTTCTCTGAGAGAAGCGCCTCTCCCCCCAGACCC
>USCW01000252.1 GCA_900553315.1 uncultured Eubacteriales bacterium | reverse complement strand
TTCTACCAGAAAAGGCCCCTCCCTCGCAATATCTCTTCTTTACTTCCCCGCCGGCATAGACAGCGCTACTCTCCCTTTCCCCTTGACAACCATTTCCGGTGCGCTGGCCGGTACCAGCACGGTCTCGCCCGCCGCCAGACGGCGAGCTCCGCCCTGCCATGCCAGCTCCACAGCGTCCAGCGCCGTCAAAATGCCGAAGTCCTGCACTGCGGGCACCGCCGCTTCGCCGTCCACCTTCAGCAGATCAAGCGTGAAATACGTCGTGTCCAGCACACGGGCGCAGGGCGCATCGGGCGCAGGCACGGGATCCAACGCAAAGTGCAGGTCGGTCACGTCCAGCGCCTTGTCCAAATGCAGCTCGCGCTTGTTGCCCTTCGCATCCACGCGATCCCAGTCATAGAAACGATACGTCACGTCTGAGGACTGCTGAATCTCATACAGCATGATGCCCGCACCAATGGCGTGAACACAGCCCGCCGGGATAAAGCACACATCCCCCGGATGCACCTTCACCCGCCGCAGCAGCGGCTGCACCGCCGCCCCCGCCTCGCAGGCCGCCCGTAGGGTCTTCACGTCAGTTCCGGGCACAATGCCGTAGACCAGCTCACTGCCCTCCTCCGCTTGCAGAATCAGCCACGCCTCCGTCTTGCCCAGCTTGCCGTGTTCATGCTCATGCGCATACGCATCGTTGGGATGCACCTGCACGCTCAGCGCTTCCTTGGCATCCAACAGCTTCAGCAGCAGCGGGAACGTCTCCCCCGCATACCGTCCCACCAGCTTCGCGCCGTAGCGCTCGATCAGCTCCGGCAGCTTTGTCCCGGTGGGGTCGGTGCTTTCCAACCCGGGAATGCAGCTGCACTCCAAGCTTTCGCCCGTAGTGTCGTTGGGAATATCCTTGCCGTAAACCTCGCGCAGCTTCTTGCCGCCCCACGGGGTCAGACTGCCGCCGCGGAACGCGGGCGTCATGGGCACCGGCAGCAGCGGGCAATCCTCCGTCAGCGGCTTTTCCAAGCAGGGATAATCTGTCGCCTCGTCCGGCGGATAATGCACCGCACCCACCCGGCGCATTCCCGCGCCCGCGTAGAGCTTCAGCGCCCGCGCATTCTCAATCCGCGTATCGCAGCGCAGGCAATCGCAGCCCCAGCTCTTCATCAGCTCTTCCATCTCTGCCAGAAGCTTCTTGCCGAGACCCTTGCCCTGCTGAGACGGCGCAATGGCCAGCCGGTGGAAGCACCCCGGGCGCACGCCGAACAGCCACGGAATCTTCGCGTACTGCTCGTCCTGCGTCTGATCCACGACCACCGCCGCAATGACCTTGTCCTGCTCATGCGCCACATACAGACGGCCCAGCGCGATGTCCTCCCGGAGCATGGCCTCATGGGGATATTCGCCCCAGCGCCATTGATAGTTACCCTCTGCGTGCATGACCGCAATAGCATCCTGATAAACCTTGCAAATTTCATTCAGTTCCTGCGGAACCGCTTTTTCCAGCATCATGCCCCTGCCTCCCCTTTATCGGTATACATTTCGTACAGATGGGCGTACAGTCCGCCCTTCTTCATCAGCTCGCTATGGGAGCCCTGCTCCTCCACGCCCTTGTCCGTCAGCACCCAAATGGTGTCTGCGCCGCGGATGGTGGTCAGCCGGTGCGCGATGGTGAACACCGTGCGCCCCTTCGCCAGCTTTTCCAACGACTGCTGCACCAGACGCTCGCTCTCGTTGTCAAGGGCGGAGGTCGCCTCGTCCAGGATCAGAATGGGCGGATTCTTCAGGAACACCCGTGCGATGGAGATACGCTGCTTCTGGCCGCCGGAGAGCTTCACGCCCCGCTCGCCCACAAAGGTGTCATAGCCATCCGGCAGGGCGGAGATGAAGTCGTGCGCTCCCGCCATTTTCGCGGCGGCGATGACTTCCTCCTTACTGGCTCCCGGTTTGCCGTACACGATATTATCATACACCGAACCCGAGAACAAGTAAACTTCCTGCTGCACCATACCTACGGCGTTGCGCAGACTTTGCAGCGTCACATCCTTAATATTTTTCCCATCAATGCGGATGCGGCCCTCGGTCACGTCATAGAATCGCGGGATCAGATTGCACAGGGTTGTTTTGCCGCTGCCGGAGGGGCCCACCAGCGCCACAGATTCCCCTGCCCGCACCTGCAAATTCAAGTGATGCAGCACGTCATGGTCGTTATCCCCGTAGTGGAAGCCCACGTCCTCAAAGCTGACTGCGCCCTTGACCTCGCCCAGCGGCTTCGCGTCGGGGCTGTCGGTGATCTCGCAGGGCACGTCCATGATCTCAAAGAACCGCTCGATGCCCGTCATGCCCCGCTGGAACTGCTCGGTGAATTCCACGATTCGGCGGATGGAGTTCAGCAACATATTGGCATAAAGCAAATACGCGGTGAACTCCGCAGCGGTCAACCGCCCCGCCCGAATCTGCAATGCACCAATAATCACCACGATGATATACATCAGGCCGTCAAAGATACGGTTGGAGGTAGCAAAGGCGGCCATGCACTCATAGGAGCGCTTTTTGATTTCAAGGAATTTCTTATTGCCCTTGTCGAATTTCTTTTCCTCAATCGCTTCATTGGCGAAGGATTTGACCACGCGGATGCCCAGCAGGCTGTCCTCAACCTGTGCATTGATCTCGCCCACCTGCTTATTGCGCTCCTTGAACACCCGGCGCATTTGCTTATTGAAGTACCGGGTCGCAATGAGCATCATGGGCAGGACGGCAAACATGCACAGCGTCAGCGGGACGTTCATGCCGCACAGGATGATGAAGCTGACAACGATCTTAATGCCCGCGATGAAGAATTCCTCCGGGCAATGGTGGGAGAACTCCGTCACTTCAAACAGATCGCTTGTCATGCGGGACATGATCTGTCCCACCTTTGTCTCGCTGTAATAGTTAAAGGACAGCTTTTGCAGGTGCGAGAACAGATCGGTACGCATATCGGTTTCGATATGGCTGCCCATGATATGACCCACAGACTGCATGTAATAATTTGCCGCCGCGTCGATGGCGCGCAGGACGAGGTACAGTCCACCCAGCTTGAGCACGAACGCGACGGTCAGCGTGGCCAGATCAGTCGTTGCTCTTCTGGTGATCGACGTGGCAATCAGCGGCAGCACCAATTCGCAGATCGTCGTCAGCGCCGCGCAAAACAGATCGAACACAACGATCTTCCAATACTTCCGATAATAAGGTGCAAACCTCCGTATCAACCCCTGATTCTTCAAAATACAACCTCCTTTGTGATTCTATGCGGTATGCGAGGGAGGGGGAACGCTGGGGGAGAGGCCGCTTCTCTAAGAGAAGCGCCTCTCCCCCA
>USCW01000251.1 GCA_900553315.1 uncultured Eubacteriales bacterium | reverse complement strand
CAAAGGGCGATCGCAAAGCCGCCAGACGGGCTCCGTCCTTTGGTCGTGCCCGCAGGTATGGAATCCCCTCCGCAGAGGGAGCTGTCATACACCTTCACGCGCAACTGCGTATGCTCCCCATTCCTTCGTTGACATCCTTCCCCTCCGCAGGTATAATAGCCTCGACAGACGAATAAGCAGACGCAGCCGCGCAGTTGCGCGACGCGACGCCAGATGGGCACGCGTCAAGGGAATCGGATGTGATCTCCGAACTATCCCAGTAACCGTGAAGCGGACGAGAAAGCACAGCCACTGTTCCATCCCGGAATGGGAAGGCGCTTTTGAGGTTGAGGCCAAGTCGGGAGACCTGGCTGCGTCCCAGCACATAGCTATCTCCTGGGGATGAGGTTTGGCGTTTGCCGTGGGCGCCTTTGCGCGTGCGGTGTTTCGCCGTGCCCTGCTTGCGGAGGCTCGGCTTTTTTCATGCCCCGCACGTCTGATCTTACCTTAACGGAGGGATTCTCATGTTCCGTAAACTCCTTTCTCTGGCGCTCTGCCTGTGCATGGCGCTGACCCTGACCTCCGCCGTGGCGGAGGGAACCTCCTTCACCGTCACCGACATGACGGGCCGCGAGGTTGAACTGGCGGCTCCCGCCCAGCGCATCGTGGCGCTGACCCCGTCCGACTGCGAGATCCTCTACGCCATCGGCGCGGGTGATCTGCTGGTAGGCCGCGGCACCTACTGCGACTACCCGGCGGAGGTTTCCGAGCTGCCCGTGGTAGCTTCCGGTGCGGACACCAACGTGGAACAGATTCTGGCGCTGGAGCCCGACGTGCTCATCATGTCCACCATGGCCCAGACCGAAGAGCAGGTGGCGGCGCTGGAGGCTGCCGGTGTGCGCGTGATCGTTTCCGATGCGCAGGACATCGCCGGTGTGTACGACGCCATCACCCTGATCGGTGAGGTTTGCGGCAAGACTGCCGAGGCGGATGCGCTGGTGACCGACATGAAGGCTGGCTTCGAGGAAATCGCGGCCAAGGCTGAGAACAGCGGCAAGACCGTGTATTTCGAGGTTTCTCCCCTGCAGTACGGTCTATGGACGGCCGGCAAGGGCACCTTCATGGATGAGCTGGCGACCCTGTGCGGCCTGACCAACGCCTTTGCGGATGTGGAGGGCTGGTCCGGCATTTCCGAGGAGCAGGTGCTGGAGCGCGACCCCGACTACATCGTGACCATCACCATGTATTACGGCGAGGGTCCCACCCCCGTGGAAGAGATCGCTTCCCGTGCAGGCTGGGAGAACCTGAAGGCTGTTCAAAATGGCAACATCTACAACGCTGACAGCAACGCGGTGTCCCGTCCCGGCCCCCGTCTGGTGGACGCGGCTTGGGAGCTGTATGACTTCGTTTACGGCGTGGAAGACGCGGCGAACGCGGCCTGATTTTCCAAGCATCAGCATTCACGCGAAGGGCGTGCCCTTTGAAGGGTTCGCCCTTCGCCTTTTCTTTTATTTGCAGAAGGAGGTTTTCCCGTGCGACAACGGCTTGTGTGGCTTGTGCTGCTGATCGCTCTGCCGGGCACGCTGATGCTTGGCATCTGCCTTGGCAGCGTCCGTCTGCCTCTGGGCGACACCCTGCGCATTCTTTTGGCGGGCCTGACCGGAACGACGGGTTCCGGCGGATATCAGGAGGCCATTGTGCTGTCCGTGCGTCTGCCGCGGGTGCTGTGCGTGGCGCTGACCGGCGCGTCCCTGTCCCTATGTGGTTCAGCCATGCAGGGGCTTCTGCGCAACCCTCTGGCGGACGGCTCCACCCTTGGCGTATCCTCCGGTGCCTCGCTGGGCGCGATACTGGCGATCCTGCTGGGCATTTCGTTTCCGGGGCTTCCCTTTGCGGGCACCATGGTCATGGCCATGCTCTTCGCCTTCGGCTCCCTGATGCTCGTGCTAGCGCTGGCCTATGTCTTTGACAAGAGTCTATCCACCGGGACGATCATCCTAATCGGCGTGATCTTTTCCATGTTTGTGTCCAGCCTCATGAGTCTGCTCATCACCTTCGCCGGGGAAAAGCTCAAGACCATCACCTTCTGGACGCTGGGTTCACTATCGGGCAGCACCTATTGGAATGCGCTGACGCTGCTGATTGCGCTGCTGCTCTGCGGCGGGTTACTCATGCGTCTCGCCCCGGAGCTGAACGCCTTCGCCTTGGGTGAAGAGCAAGCTCAGCATTTAGGCGTACCCGTGCGCCGGGTAAAGCTGCTGGTCATGGCGGCGGTCTCCGTGCTGCTGGGCGTATGTGTTTCCATCGGCGGCACCATTGGCTTTGTCGGGCTCATTATTCCCCACATGATGCGGATGCTGCTGGGTCCGGATCACAATCGGCTTCTGCCCGCCTCCCTGCTGGCGGGGGCAAGCTTTCTCCTGCTGGCCGATCTGGCTGGGCGTTCGCTGTTCAGCCCTTTGGAACTTCCCATTGGCGTGGTCACCTCGCTGGTGGGTGCGGTCGTCTTCATCGTGATCTTTTATCGATCCAGAAAGCGTGGCACGGTATGCTGACTGCAACGAACATTTCAGTCGGGTATGGCGGAAAAAGCGTCGTGGAATCGATATCCTTCACGCTTTCCGAGGGGCAATGGCTGATGATCTGCGGCCCCAACGGTGCGGGCAAGTCCACGCTGATGAAGGCGGTAACGGGTGTGCTTCCCTGCACCGGAGAGATTCTCATTGCCGGTCGTGACATGCGCCACATGCGTCCCGCAGAGTTAGCGCGTGAGGTAGGCGTGCTCTCCCAGCGCACGCACAGCGAGTATGATTTCACGGTGGAGCAGGTGGTCGCCCTAGGCCGCTATGCGCACAGGGGAAGCTTTCTGCGCCCCAGCGACAGCGCCGGAGCCGCGAAGATCACCGAAGCACTGACCGCCGTAGGTCTGCTGGAGAAGCGCACCCGGCCGCTGGGAGCGCTTTCGGGCGGTGAAGTGCAGCGTGTTTTTCTGGCGCAGGTATTCGCGCAGGAGCCCCGCATTCTGATTCTTGACGAGCCCGCCAATCACTTGGACGTGACGTATCAGAAGCAGTTATTCGATCTCATCAATGATTGGCGCCGCGCACCCGGTCGTGCGGTCATCACGGTCGTACACGATCTGAATCTGGCGCGGATGTACGGCACGCACGCGCTGCTCCTGAACAACGGCCGCGCAGTAGCTCAAGGCGAGATCCGCCAAGCCCTGACCCGCGCCTCCCTGACCGAAGCCTACAGCATGGACGTCCTCTCATGGCTGAAATCCATGCTTACGCAATGGGAAAGTGAAGAATAATGCGAGGGAGATTCTGGGGGAGAGGCCGCTTCTCTAAGAGAAGCGCCTCTCCCCC
>USCW01000250.1 GCA_900553315.1 uncultured Eubacteriales bacterium | reverse complement strand
GTTTCCTGCTGCTTGGTTGTGGTCACGGCGGCTGACAAAGCCGCCGCGACCTTCCGGCGCTGGGGAATGTTTTGGAATGGATAGAAAAGGGCCGTGAAAAGCGTTGTTGCGCTTTCACGGCCTTACTTTTATTGCTTGGCTTCCGTTGCTTTCTTTTTATCGCCCAGTCGGTTTTCCGTACCTGCCAGCAGCCGCTGAATATTCGTGCGGTGCCGCACAATGCACATGATCGCCAGCAGGAAGCTCCACACGATAATCACCCAATTTGTCGGATTCTGGAACGACACCAGAATCGCAAACAGCGTCAGCATGGCCATACTGCCCAGCGAAATATACTTTGACAGCCAGATCAGCAGGATGGTGAACACGAAGCACACCAGCGCGGGGATTGGGAAGCAGACCAGCATCACGCCGCAGCTGCTCGCCACGCCCTTGCCGCCCTTGAACTGGAAGAACATGGGCCAGTTATGTCCGATAATCACAATCAGACCCGCCA
Organism: uncultured Eubacteriales bacterium; assembly: GCA_900553315.1. Taxonomy (GTDB): domain Bacteria; phylum Bacillota; class Clostridia; order Christensenellales; family Aristaeellaceae; genus Egerieenecus. The sequence goes on along the minus strand of USCW01000250.1, from coordinate 2,866 downwards.
GCATAGCGCCGTACAAAGACATATCATAAGGAGCCAGCAGCCAGCGGCCGATCAAGCACGCCAACGCCGCTTTACCACAGTCACCCAGAAAGGTAATCAGTCCGTTGCGCTTGCCCATGGTGCGAAGCACGTTGCTTGCGCCGGTATTTTTGCTGCCCACCTCGCGGAGATTAGGGCCATGGTGGGTCTTAGAAACCAGAATGCCCGTGGAAATCGACCCCAGCAGATAGGCTGCAACGCCTGTAATCACATACGCTAAAACTGCGCTCATACGTTATTTCTCCTCCCTGTTCTTCGCCCGCAGGATCAGCCGGATCGGCGTACCGGTAAAGTCGAAGGTCTTGCGGAGGTAATTTTCCAGATACCGCTGATACGCAAAGTGCATCAGCTCCTCGTCGTTCACGAAAAGGATGAACGTAGGCGGAGCCATATGCTGCTGCGTACCGTAATAGATTTTCAGTCGGCGGCCGTTCGTGGCCGGGGGCTGCATGGCCGCTTGCGCGTCGGCCAACACGTCGTTCAGCACGCCTGTGGGCACGCGCTTCGTATACTGGGCGTACACCTGTCCCACCATGTCCAGCACGGTATTCACCCGCTGACCCGTCATAGCGGACACAAACAGCACCGGGGCATAGTCCATGAACTTCAAGTCGTCCAGTACCTTCTTGCGGAACTGCTCGAGGGTATTGGTTTCCTTCTCAATGGCATCCCACTTGTTCACCACGATCACGCAGGCCTTGCCCTCGTCATGCACCAGGCCGGCGATCTTAGTGTCCTGCTCCGTCACGCCGTCCTGCGCGTCGATCATCAGCATGGCCACGTCGCAACGCTTGATTGCCGCAATGGAACGCAGTACGCTATACTTTTCGAGGCTTTCGTCCTCCACGGCGCGCTTGCGGCGCATACCTGCGGTGTCGATGATGTTATACTCCGTGCCGTCCGCCGCGGTAAAGCGGCTGTCGATAGCGTCGCGGGTGGTGCCGGGGATATTGGACACCATTACGCGCTCCTTGCCCAGCAGCTTATTGACGATGGAGCTTTTGCCCACGTTGGGGCGGCCCACCACCGCCAGCTGGATCACATGAGCATCCTCCTCCAGCTCGTCGGCAGTCTGCGGCGGCAGCAATTTGACGATCTCTTCCAGCAGATCGCCAAGACCCAGCATGTTCAGGCTGCTGATCGGGATGGGATCGCCGAGACCCAAATTATAGAATTCATACACTGCGTCGTTGAGTCCGGCGAAGTCCACCTTATTGACCACCAGCAGCACGGGCTTATGGGCCTTGCGCAGCAGATTGGCTACCGCGTCGTCGTCCTGCGTCAATCCTGAACGCGCATCGGTAAAGAAGCAGATCACATCCGCCGTATCCATGGCGATCTCCGCCTGACGGCGCATCTGCCCCAGCAGTACGTCCTCGCTGTGGGGATCAATACCGCCGGTATCGATCAAGGTGAACTTGCGTCCCATCCATTCCACGTCCGCGTAAATGCGATCGCGGGTCACGCCGGGGGTATCCTCGACAATGCTGATTCGCTTGCCGGAAATTTTATTGAAAAAGGTGGATTTGCCCACGTTGGGTCGGCCAACGATGGCCACCAGCGGTCTTGCCATTATGCTTCCTCCAATCCATACAGCGCCCGATAAAACTGCTCGCCGTTGGTCGAAACCACGCGCACCGGAATCGGCAGCCGTGCGCGGAATTCCTCCAGCGTCATATTATCCAAGAACATATCGCCCTCGTCCCGCAGGGTATTGCGGAAGAGCAGCACCTCGTCCTGTCCCGTGCAGTCGATCTGGTCGAGGATGTCTCCCCCGGTCAGCAGTCCCGTCACCGTAATGGTTTCTCCAAAAAAGTGGTTGATCATCACCTGCGGGGTCAGCGTTACGCCGGGCGGTGCGAAGTCCCGGCAGAAGTCCGGGAAGAACGCCGCTGCGGACACGCCCACGGGGATCAAGTACCGCTTAGGCGGCGCAACGTGATCCGCCAGATCCTCCCGGGCCCACGCCGCGTCCTCTTGGAACTGCCGCAGCAGCCCCACGCCGTTCTCGATCTGCGGATAACCCTCATACGCCTCGTCCTTGGGCAAGGGGCGGCGGGCCAGACAATAGAACTCGTCCGAAGGGAACGCGAATCGCGTACCGATCTGCTTCAAATATTTTTCCTGTAGCTTTTCCACCTGATCCAGCAGCACATTCGCAGAATCCTGATCGAACAGCTTCAGCTGTACCAGCCGTTCCCGATAACGGGTCACGCCCACGGGCACGATAGCCGCGCTGAGCGCCGCCGGGGCAAGGCTGACCAGATCATCGAGGGTCTTTTCCAGTACCGCACCGTCGTTATAACCGGGGCAACAGACGATCTGGCAATGGAAGCATATATCGTTCTCCGCCAGACGGCGAAGGCGATCCATGATCTGATCGGCGTTGGGGTTGCGCATCATGCACTTGCGTACCTCGCCGTCGGTGGCATGGACGGAAATAAAAAGCGGACTGGCATGACGGCGGATAATGCGGTCAAACTCCGCGTCGCTGACATTGGTCAGCGTGACGAAATTGCCCATCATCAGCGAAAGCCGCCAGTCGTCATCCTTGACGTACAGGGTTTTGCGCATTCCTGGGCGCATTTGGTCGATAAAGCAGAACACGCAATGGTTCTTGCAGGCCCGGGGCTTGGAGATCATGGTTTCCGCCAGCGTGATGCCCAGCGGCTCCCAGTCCTCCTTATGCACGGTATGCTTGACCACCCGGCCGTCCCGCCGAATGACCTCCAGCACGCAGGGGCTCTGCGCCGTCAGAGCCTGATAATCGATCTGGTCGATCAACTCCTCGCCATTGATCTTCGCCAGCGAGTCTCCCTCCCGTAGT
>USCW01000249.1 GCA_900553315.1 uncultured Eubacteriales bacterium | reverse complement strand
CGGGAGGGGGCCCGGGGGAGGCGCTTCTCTTAGAGAAGCGGCCTCCCCCGGAGTCTCCCCGTCCCCCCAATCTTAACACTTTATTCATACACTAGCCTTGTTTCCATGGTATGATGAGTTCGAACCTTGGGAAAGGATTGAAAGCATGATTGAGCTTTGTAACGTGACGAAGCGTTATGGCGCGGTCGAGGCCGTCAGCGGGCTGTCGTTTTCGGCCCCGGACGGGCAGATCGTGGGACTGCTGGGGCAAAACGGCGCGGGGAAAACCACCACGCTGAATATGCTCACCGGGTACTTCCCGCCCACCAGCGGCGAGGTGCGCGTGGACGGTATGGATATGCTCCAAGACCCCCGCGCCTGTAAACGGCATATCGGCTACCTGCCGGAAAAGCCGCCGCTCTATGACGAAATGACCGTCACGGCTTATTTGAAATTCGTCTGCGAGCTTCGTGAGGTCAAGCGCGAAGCCATTGCGCAGCATGTGCAGCATATCACCGCAACCTGCGGATTGACCGAGGTCGCGGGGCGGCTGGTGGGGCATCTATCCAAGGGCTACCGTCAGCGCGTCGGCATCGCACAGGCGCTATGCGGCGACCCGGACGTGCTGGTGCTGGACGAACCCACCGTGGGCCTCGACCCAAAGCAGGTGCGGGAGATTCGAGAATTGATCCGCCAGCTGGGCAAAACTCATACCGTCATTTTCTCCTCCCACCTGCTGCCGGAAATCCAGCAGTTGTGCGACCGGGTCGTTATTCTGCATAAGGGAAAGCTGGTGCGGGAGGCGCCCATGAGCGAGCTCACCGGAGGCGACGGCGAAACGCTTCGTCTCCGTGCCACCATCGCCATGAAGGAGCGTCTGCTTGTCCCCGCGCTGAACAGTCTGGAATGCGTGCGCCGCGTGAAGGTGCTTCCGACCCCAAACGCGGATTATACCGAGCTGGAGCTGGAATGCGTGAAGGAAACGGAACGCGGCATCGCTCAGGCGCAGCTCTTTCGGTTGCTGGCGGGGCTGGACGCGCCGCTGATGCAGCTCACCCCCGTGCGCGACACGCTGGAGGAGGTCTTTCTCCGCGCCACCACGGAGGACTGATTTCCGAGCATTAAAGGAGGATTTCCCTTGCTGGCCATTTGGAAGCGGGAGCTTCAAAGCTATTTCTATACCCCGGTAGGCTACGTGTTCATGGGCGTGTTTCTGGCCTTATCGGGTACGTTCTTTTATATGCTGATGCTGGGGTCGCGCTCCAGCGACGTGCTGACCTTTCTGGGGCAGCTGAGCTACCTGTGGATGCTGCTTTCCCCCGTGCTGACCATGCGTCTGCTGGCGGAGGAAAAGCAGAAGCGCACCGATCAGCTGCTGCTGACGAGTCCCGTCTCCCTGCCGGGCATCGTGCTGGGCAAGTATCTGGCAGCTTTCACGGTGATGATCTTCACCGTGCTGCTGACGCTGATTTATGTGCTGATTATCGCCATGTACGGTGCGGTGTATCCCTCGGAACTGCTGGTGGGGTATCTGGGCTTCATTTTGCAGGGCGGCGCGTTCCTTGCGCTTGACCTCTTCATTTCGGGGTGCGCCTCCTCGCAGGTAACGGCGGCGGTCACGGCCTTCGGCGTAAATCTGGCCCTGTGGCTCCTCGACCTGCTGGCTGGCAGCATGACCCAGAGCTGGGTGCGGGATGTGATGTACTTCTTCAGCCTGTACGACCGCTATAATCCCTTCCTGATGGGACAGCTTTCCTTCGCCAGCATCGGCTATGACCTGTCCTTCATCGCGGCGTTTCTGGCGCTGACCATTCACCGGCTGGACAGCAGGAGGTATCGCGGCGCATGAGCAAGCGTGAAAAGAAAAAAGGCGTGCCCTTCTGGCGGCAGCCCCGCTTCCGCTACGGAAGCGTCAGCACCCTGCTGCTGTGCCTGTGCATGGCGGTCTTAGTGGGGCTGAACGCCCTGTGCAGTACGCTGGAACAGCAGAACGGCTGGCGGGTGGACTATTCCTTCAACGGCGTAACGACGCAAAGCGAAACGACGCAACGCATTCTGAACGCCTTAACGGAGGATGTACACATCTACGCGCTGTTTTCCAGCGGACAGGAGGATTTGCAGCTGATCGAGGTGCTGAACCGCTATGCGGCAGCCAGCGACCATATCACTTGGGAGCAGGCGGATGTGAATCTGAATCCGACGCTGCTGACGCGCTTTCAGGGCACCACGGACAATCCCCTCACAAATGATTCGCTGGTGGTGTCCTGCGCGGCCACGGATCGGTACAAGATTCTTTCCCCGGACAGTTTTGTCAGCCTCAGCCTGAATTACGAAAGCGGCGGCTACGAGGTGGGCGGGCTGACCTATGAGCAGGAGATCACCTCCGCCATTTCTTACGTGACACAGGACACGATCCCGCGAGTGATGGTCTTGCAGGGGCACGGCGAGCTGGACGCGAATGCCACGGCGGTGCTGGAGGATTTCCTGAGCGGCAACAATTTTGAAGTGCGCTATTTCGAGCTTTCGGACACGGACGTGACGCTGGAGCCCACCGATCTTTTAATGATCCTCTCACCCCAGCGGGATTTCATGGACACGGAGCTGAAAACGCTGACGGATTTCGCGGCAGCGGGCGGCAGCATGTTCATCACCTGCGATTACAGCGACAACGTGGAGAATATGCCGAACTATCAATCGCTGCTGCGCTCCTACGGCTTCCAGCCGCTGAACGGCATTGTGGTAGCCAGTACAGAGGAAAGCGGCACCTATTACGACGAATACCCGATCCTGCTGCTGCCCTACATGCAGCGCTCTGCGGCAACGCTGCAGCTGGTTGAGGGCAACAGCGACACGCTGCTGTTGGCGGGCTCCCGCGCCTTTGCGCAGCCAGAGGAGGGCGACAACAATCTGACCACGCAGGTTGTGCTCAGCTCCGGCTACAAGGCGTATCTGCGCGATCTGAGCGACGGCAGCGATTCCATTGCACAACAGGACGACGATCAGGTGGGGCCCTTTGCGCTGGCGCTTTTGTCCCAGCGCGTTACGACGGCAGGCAGTGTATCAAAGGCGTTTGTGCTGGGCTGCTCGACAGTATTGACGGACAGTCAGGTGTACGTCATGACCGACGCGCAGGAGTTCATTCTGACCCTCTGCACGTATCTCTCCGGCGAGAAGCCCGTACAGCTGGACATTATGGCGAAAACGGCTCTCCGTCCCGCCCTTTCTACCGCCTCCCTCGTTCCCGGCGTGATGCTCGTAGTAGCTGCCCCCCTCATCGTCCTCGTCACCGCGTTGATCGTACTATTACCGAGAAGACATAAGTGAGTGAGAGATTCTGGGGGGAGAGGCCGCTTCTCTGAGAGAAGCGCCTCTCCCCCCAGACC
>USCW01000248.1 GCA_900553315.1 uncultured Eubacteriales bacterium | reverse complement strand
CGGCAAGGTTTCCTTCGGTCAGCAGAAGCTGTCCGAGAACCTGAAGGCTCTGATGGACGCAATCAACAAGGCGAAGCCCGCCGCTGCCAAGGGTACTTATGTGAAGTCCCTGTATCTGAGCAGCACCATGGGCCCCTCTGTCCGTGTGAACCCGCTGAAGTTCTAAGTTCTCAAAATGCCATGCGCGCCTCGGAGAAATCCGGGGCGCGTTTTGCATATAAAAATTTTTACAATGGAGAACAAATGCGTGTGCTGAAGCGTCTAAAGAGTAGAAAGAAACCGGGAGGAAGATGGGGATGCACGGGAGATATAAGGGCTTGCTGTTTTTGCTGAGCGTTTTTCTTTTGTGGTGCGCGATAAGCCGGGCGGAGGAAATGATGCTGACAGTACCTGCGAAGATTCATCCATTTGTGGAATGCACCATTCGACTAACGCTGCCGGAGGATGGTGTTTTAACGATCGGTGTAACAGACGGCTATGGTGTGCAGAAACCGCTGGCGGAACAGCAGCCGGTGCAAGAGGGAGAACTCGAAATACCGTATGATGGATGTTCCTTTGAAGGAATGCCCCTCATGAGCGGAAAATGCATCTTCTCTGTGGAATTGCTGGGGGAGAGCGGCACACAATATCAGACGGAGGCTGTCTCGAAGATAGGCAGTCCGGGCGCTGCTGTGGAGTATGCCCTGCCGCGTTCACGAGTATATTATACGGAGCAGAAGACAGGGTGGAAGGTTGACTGCGGCGTAAGCGGTGGAGACACGGTGCTGCTGGAAATCTTTTCGAACAAAGCGATGACGCAGCGCGTGGCGAAGGTGGCTCGCCATGTGCCGGGAAAGAGCATGTTCACCTTCGTATGGAAGGGCTGGTTCGGGAAGAAGCGAGCTGAAGCGGGGAAGTATTGGTGTCGAGTGATGCTGAAGGATCAGCCGGAAACGGCGAAAACCTTCACGCTGGAGGTGGAAGAAGGTCCGGAGCCAGTCGAGCCTCTGCGCATTACGGGGCCGCTGCTGCCGGAAACGGATGATCCCGATGAGCTGCTGGAGCTGCTTTGTGCGCCCCTGACTGTGGTGGACATCGACGCGACGGCGCATCAAAAGATTTATGCAGAGCCCGGAGAACGCGGCGGCGTACTGGGACGCGTACACGGGCAGTCGCAGGGGCTTTGCGTGCTGGAGATCGGGGAAAAATATACGAAGGTTGGCGCGTGGCGGCATGAGGACGGCGCATACATAGAGGGCTATGTGCCGACGAAACTTTTGAAGATTGTACGACCTTATGAGCACTACGGTGTGGTGGTGGACAAGCCCCTGCAGGAGCTGCGCGTATACGAATATGGCCGACTGGTGGGGCGAATGCGCATCAGCACAGGGTTGATGGAGAAGAATGAGTTAGCGCAGGAAACGCGGGCGGGAGCATTTATCACGACGGACCGGATGATTACCTTCGAGAGTCACGGCTTTGATTACGACTATCCGATACGCATTGATGGCGGGAATCTGCTGCATCAGCTGGGACGAGTTTCACCGGAGCAGGGCGGCTTTTCGGCACAGATGGCAACGCTGGGACAGAAGGCCTCGGCGGGGTGTGTCCGCATGGATTATCGGACGGATGCAACGCACACGATCAACGCCTACTGGCTATGGACGCATCTGGAATGGGGAACAAAAGTGCTGGTGCTGGATGATCCCGATGCACGAGAAGCGAGGCTGGCAGAGCTGGGCGAGTGAGGTAGATCGGCGCAAGAAAAACAGAAGAAACGCAAAGAATCCCTTGCATTCGTCGGTGCGTTGCGGGTAAAATAAATGCGGTTTAAGTGGTTTGCCAAGGAAGCCAAACCTGTGTGGAATGCTTCGCACATGATCGAAAGGAGAATTACACAATGTCTGATTATGCACAGCGTGTATTGGATGGCTTGAAGGCGCGCAATGCGCATGAGCCCGAATTTTTGCAGGCGGCGACGGAGATTTTGACGACGCTGAAGCCCGTTATTGACAAGCATCCCGAATACGAAAAAGCGGGTTTGCTGGAGCGCTATGTGGAGCCGGAACGTATCATTATGTTCCGCGTGCCGTGGATCGACGATAACGGTCAGGTGCAGGTGAACCGCGGCTATCGTGTGCAGTTCAACAGCGCCATCGGTCCGTACAAGGGAGGTCTGCGGCTGCATCCCAGCGTGAATCTGTCTATCATTAAGTTCTTGGGCTTGGAGCAGATTCTGAAGAACAGCCTGACCGGGCTGCCTATTGGCGGCGGCAAAGGCGGCAGCGACTTTGACCCCAAGGGCAAGAGCGACAACGAAGTGATGCGCTTCTGCCAGAGCTTCATGACCGAGTTGTATCGGCACATTGGCAAGGACGTGGATGTTCCCGCAGGCGACATCGGCGTGGGTGCGCGTGAGATCGGCTATCTGTATGGCCAGTACAAGCGTCTGACCGGTCTGTATGAGGGTGTGCTGACGGGCAAGGGACTGACCTATGGCGGCAGTTTGGCCCGCAAAGAGGCTACGGGCTTCGGTCTGTGCTACTTCATGCACGAGATGCTGCGCTGCAACGGCAAGGACATGGCGGGCAAGACAGTCGTGGTGAGCGGCAGCGGCAATGTGGCTATTTATGCGGCGCAGAAGGCGACGGAGCTGGGCGCGAAGGTCGTTGCCATGAGCGATTCCAACGGCTACATTTATGATCCCGACGGCGTGAAGTTGGACGTGATTAAGCAGATCAAGGAAGTGGAACGCAAGCGCATCAAGGAGTACGTTAAGGCGGTGCCTACGGCAATCTACACCGAGGGCTGCTCCGGCATTTGGACGATTCCCTGCCAGATCGCGCTGCCCTGCGCGACGCAGAATGAGGTCAATGAGGCGAGCGCGAAGGCGCTGATTGCCAACGGCGTCGAGGCGGTTGGCGAGGGTGCGAACATGCCCTCCACGCTGGAGGCGACGGCGGCGTTCCAGACGGCGGGCGTGCTGTTTGCGCCTGCGAAGGCGGCGAATGCCGGTGGTGTGGCAGTTTCCGCGCTGGAGATGAGCCAGAACAGTCAGCGTCTCAGCTGGACCTTCGAAGAGGTGGACGAGAAGCTGCATGGCATCATGGTGGGTATTTTCCACAAGGTAGATGCTGCGGCAAAGGAATACGCGACCCCCGGCGACTACGTTGCCGGTGCGAACATTGCCGGTTTCCTCAAGGTAGCCGACGCAATGATGGCTCAGGGTGCTGTGTAATAATTTGGATGTGATTGCGAGGGAGGGGAGCTTCTCTGTAGAGAAGCTCCCCTCCCTCGCGCTCCCTCCCCGAAGAGACGGTGGGGTGGGGGAACGCTGGGGGGAGAGGCCGCTTCTCTGAGAGAAGCGCCTCTCCCCCCAGACCCCT
>USCW01000247.1 GCA_900553315.1 uncultured Eubacteriales bacterium | reverse complement strand
GAGAGGGGGTCTGGGGGAGAGGCGCTTCTCTTAGAGAAGCGGCCTCTCCCCCAGCTCCGTTCCCTCCCCCGGAGTCTCTCACCGTTCCACCACTTCCCAGTCCCGTCTTTGACCAACGACTAGGTGAGACTGCTTCATGCGAGTTAGCTCGCGGGTCATCGCGGCGCGATCTACGGCGAGATAATCGGCGAGATCGGCTAAGGGGAGAGGGAGATGCAGCTGGGTGCTGCCTTGACGGCGCGCCTCCTCACGGAAAAAGACTATCAGGCGCTGACGGGGCGTGCGCTGCTGCAATAAATAGGTGTGCGCCAGCGACGCACGATCCGCCTCCGAATCCTGCGGATACAGCTGCCTTAACCTTGCCTGCTCCTCCGGACTGAATAGGAGCAGCCGCGTGGGATACTTCGCGATGAGATAGCTTACCCCATGGTCAATGGGCAGCAGCATGTCCGCGCTGAACCAGTCCCCCGGTCGAAAAAAAGAAAGAATGCTCCGGTTATACTGCTCGTTCTCCGCACAGAGATAGACTAGCCCCGTTTCGACAAAAGCCGAAAAATTTTGCTCCTGATTTTTTGTGAATATCCGCTCACCTTTGCCATATTCTGCCATGCGCCCCAAACCGCTAAGCCTAGTGGTTTCAATGGCTTGCGGCGGTATTACATATCCCATATTTTGTGGCCTCCCTGTTTCAGTACCTTGTATCATGTGTATTATACTATTGTATTGTGACTGAGGCAACAGCATTTTCTTGCCGGTTCGGTATAATAGTGTTTGCTGTTTTCAGAAGACTACACAGGGTAGGAGAGATTCGGGAATGAAGGTTATCAAGCGCAACGGCTCCGAAGTGGAATTTGATCCCGCCAAAATTATCAAGGCCATCAGCAAGGCGAACATCGCCACGCTCCACGGCAAAATGACCGACGAGCAGATTCGTGAGGCCGCAGAATATATCAGCTACAAGTGCGAGAAGATGAACCGCGCCATCTCCGTGGAGGAGATTCAGGACATGGTGGAAAACCAGATCATGTCCAGCGGCGCCTTTGAGGTGGCGAAGAACTATGTCCGCTACCGCTACAACCGTTCGCTGGTGCGCAAGGCCAACACCACCGACGACCGCATTCTCTCCCTGATTGAGTGCAACAATGAAGAGGTCAAGCAGGAGAACGCCAACAAGGATCCGGTGGTCAACAGCGTGCAGCGGGACTACATGGCCGGTGAGGTGAGCCGCGACCTGACCCGCCGTCTGCTGCTGCCCAAGGAGATCGTCGAGGCAGACAAGGAAGGCATTATTCACTTCCATGACTCCGACTATTACGCCCAGCACATGCACAACTGCGACCTCATCAATCTGGACGACATGCTGCAAAATGGCACGGTCATCAGCGAGACGCTGATTGAGAAGCCTCACAGCTTCTCCACGGCCTGCAACATTGCCACCCAAATCATCGCGCAGGTGGCCTCCAACCAGTACGGCGGACAGAGCATCAGCCTGACCCATCTGGCTCCCTTCGTGCAGATTTCCCGCGAGAAGATTCGTCAGGAGGTCGCGCAGGAGGTCAAGGACATGGACTGCCATCCCTCCACGGAGCTGTTCAACCAGATCGTGGAGCGTCGTCTCCGCCGGGAGATCGAAAAGGGTGTGCAAACCATTCAGTATCAGGTCATTACACTGATGACCACCAATGGTCAGGCGCCCTTCCTGACGGTGTTCATGTATCTGAACGAAGCCCGCAACGAGCAGGAAAAGAAAGACCTTGCGCTGATTATTGAGGAGACGCTGCGGCAGCGTTATCAGGGCGTGAAGAACGAGGCAGGTGTATGGATCACCCCGGCCTTCCCCAAGCTGATCTATGTTTTGGAGGAGGACAACATCCGCGAGGGGACGGAATACTTCTATCTGACTCAGCTGGCGGCCAAGTGTACGGCCAAGCGTATGGTGCCGGACTACATCTCCGAAAAAAAGATGAAGGAGCTGAAGGAAGGCAACTGCTTCCCAGTGATGGGATGCCGCAGCGCACTGAATCCGTGGAAGGACGAGAACGGGAACTACAAGTTCTACGGTCGGTTCAATCAAGGTGTTGTAACCATCAATCTGCCGGACGTGGCGCTGAGCTCCGGCAAGGACATGGACAAGTTCTGGCAGATTTTCGACGAGCGGTTGGAGCTGTGCTATCGTGCGCTGATGTGCCGTCATGAGCGGTTGAAGGGCACGCTGAGTGATGCTGCGCCCATTCTGTGGCAGTACGGCGCGATCTCCCGCTTGAAGAAGGGCGAGCCCATTGACAAGCTGCTGTACGGCGGATACTCCACGATTTCGCTGGGGTATGCGGGGCTTTGCGAGTGTGTGCGGTACATGACGGGCAAGTCCCACACGGATCCCAGCGCGACGGGCTTTGCGCTGGAGGTCATGAAGCACATGAACGCGGCCTGCGCCAAGTGGACGGAGAAGACGAACATTTTCTTCAGCATTTACGGTTCGCCCATAGAGAGCACGACCTACAAGTTTGCAAAGTGCCTGCAGCGGCGTTTCGGCATGATTGAAGGCGTGACGGACAAGGGGTACATCACGAACAGCTATCATGTGAATGTACGCGAGGAGATCGACGCGTTCTCGAAGCTGAAGTTTGAGGCGCAGTTCCAAGCCTTGTCCACGGGCGGTGCGGTAAGCTATGTGGAAGTGCCGAACATGCAGGACAATCTTGAAGCGGTCATTAGTGTGATTCAGTTTATTTACGACAATATTATGTATGCGGAGCTGAACACGAAGTCGGACTACTGTCAGGTTTGCGGCTACGACGGTGAGATTCGCGTGGTGGAAGAGGACGGCAAGCTGGTGATCGAGCTGCATATTAAGGTGACCTACGGGCTGAACATTGCGGCCATCGTGCGCAGCATCACTCATAAAGTGAAGTACGCCGTGGAGGACGCCACCACTTTGAAGGTGGAGCGCATCGACGTTTACGTGGACGACATCGTCTGAAGCGTGCCCGTCCGGGCACCCGGCCGCCGGCCGAAACATTGTTTGAGGTGAAGAAACGAAATGATTACTGGTTTGACTTTGAAAAACAGCATCATCTCCGGCGCGAACAACCTTTCCAACCGCCGCGCCAAGGTCGACGAGCTGAACGTTTTCCCCGTGCCGGACGGCGATACCGGCACCAACATGGGCATGACCATCGGCGCCGCGCGGACAGAGCTTCTGAACCTGCCCGACGACTGCACCGTGGAAAAGGCCGCGCAGGTAACGGCCAGCGCCATGCTGCGCGGCGCGCGCGGCAACTCCGGCGTCATTCTGTCGCTTCTCTTCCGCGGCATCGCCAAGGAGCTCAAGGGCTGCAAGGAGGCCGACGGCGCAGCGTTCGCCGCCGCGCTTCAAGAGGGCGTT
>USCW01000246.1 GCA_900553315.1 uncultured Eubacteriales bacterium | reverse complement strand
CCCAGACCCCCTCTCCCGAAGAGCGGCTGGCGTTTGACGGGGACCGTTCTTCTTAGTTGGTTCCGCCTGAGAGGTGAAGTGCGGTTTCATGGAAGTTGGTCGTGGTCACGGCGGCTGACAGAGCGGCCGTGACCGTGCGCGTGGTGGCTCTGGATGGGCCTCTTTCGGTATTGCTGATTTCCAGCGCTCTTTCTCCGCCTCTTCCCTTCCGCTGAAAAATAGCGTATAATGCAAGATGAATCTCCCGTTGCCCGTTGAATGGGTGAGAAAGCATGAAGGAGCGGAAGCCTTGAAGTATTTGCGTCGTTTTGTGTGGTATCTCGCCTCTCGGCTGCTGCTGATCTGCGTGGTGCTGGGGCTGATGATCGTCACGTTTTATTACGCCATGAACATGGCGAATATTCAGGTGGTGCTCAAGGACGGCATGGCCTACCGGGCGCAGGTCGTGATGATGGACGCGGACCCCAGCGAACTGACCAAGTATTTTATGCCCAGCTTCTTGGAGCAGGATCAGGTGCTGTTGGCCGTGCAGCAGGGGAATTCGCCTTATAAGGATTATAACGTTCGCGGCATTGACCACCGGCTGGAAATGGAATGGATGTGGTGCTGGCCGTGGGAGGATACCGCCCGGGCGGATATTACCGAGCGCATCCCCCGCATTGATGGCCGTGCCAAGGGAACCGCCGCCGACGCGCTGGTGGCGGCGGGGGGCTCCGAGGCGCTTTATCCCCCGGCATGGCAGTCCGCCAAGTATCGCGCCGTGCTGGTCAAGGAGAACGGCCAATGGCGCATACGAAGCCTTACGGTCGTGCAGAAGTAAGCGAAAAAAACACATACAAGCTGAGGAGGGGGAGCGGAGGTTTTTCCGTTCCCCCTCTTGTATTCACCGGCATGACGTGCTATACTGCCCGAGAAATAAGTTGCACATACAATTAGTTGGTTGCAGCTACAACCAAGAAGGGACAGAGGTGAGCCGGTTGGAGCATCCTGCACGAAAGATCACCAAAATTGCCCGGGAAGCGGAGCATATCGTGCTGCTGGCCATGCGTCGGGACGACGTCGGCACGGCGGAGATCGACTGCATCCATGCGGTGCGGCATCATCCGGGCGTGACCCAGACGGAGCTTGCAGACATGCTGAATACGGATAAGCCCGCCATCGCCCGCCGCGTCGCCAGCTTGGAGCGCAAGGGCTATCTGCGCCGGGAGCCGAACCCGACTGACGGTCGGAGTCAGCTGCTGTATCCTACGGAGCAGGCGGAGGGACTGCGCAACGCCAAGGCAGAGGCGGAAAGCGCCTTTTACAATTACCTGATGGACGGTCTGGACGAACCCACCCGTGAAGCGTTTCTGCAAACGCTGGATGTGGTGTACCGCCGCTCCAAGGCGGAAAGCCGTGCGGGCTTTCCGCATGTGAAGAAAGCCATGGAGGAGGCGCAGCATGGCACAGAAGCATAAACGCGCCTTCCGCCCGGACAGCATGAACGCGTATTTCCGGCAGGAGTGGCTGCCGCTGACGTTCATTACGCTGTCGGGTCTGCTGTATAACGTGGGTCTGCTGGCGGGGCCGTGGTTCGAGGGACGCATGGCCCAGTGCCTGTCGGATATTCTGGGCGGCAATCAGCAGGCGGCGGCTATGACCCTGCTGGTGCTGGACTATATCGTCGTGACCCTGCTGGTACAGGCTTCCCGGTTCATCAAGCGGTACTATGTTCGGCGGTTCGCCAACAACATCAACCGCCGCATGAAGGGTGTGCTGTACGCCAACCTTGTGCGCCAGAGCCGCAGCGCATTGGAGCGCGAGGGTGCGGGCGAACTGATGACCAAGGCCATTTCCGACGTGGACGACTGCGCGGAGGGTATGCGCAAGTTCACCACGGAGGTCTTCGATACGGGCGTGGCGCTGGTGGGCTATGTCGTCATGCTGTTCGCTTATGACTGGCGGCTGACGCTGCTGTGCCTGATCTTTCCGCCTGTTTCCTACATCTGCGCGGAGCTGATGAAGCGACCCGTGCAGCGGGCGGGTGCGGCCTATAAAAAGTCCGCCGCCGACCTTAACGGCGCGACCCTTGACCGGGCGAAGAACGCCGTCACCTATCGGGTATACGGCTGTGAGAACGTGCAGGAGCAGCGCTATGAACAGGCGTTGGACAATTACGAAAAGGCCGCAGTCCGTGCCAACGTATGGCAGTCGGCCTTGCCGCCGCTGTATCTGGTGGTGTCGAACCTGAGCGTGCTGTTCATCCTGTGGTTCGGCGCGAAGAATGTGTTGGGCAATGGCTGGCAGGCGTGGAACATTGCGGCGTTCACCACCTATCTTTCCTGCTTTGTGAAGATGGCCACGAAGTCCTCCAAGGCGGCGAAGCTGTTCAACGCGGTGCAGAAGGCCGAGGTCTCGTGGAAGCGCATCAAGCCCATGCTGAAGACTCCGGAAACGCCTAAACCGCTGGCGATCCCCGCAGCACAGGATGTGACCGTGGAGAAGCTTTCCTTTGCCTATGAGGGCGGAGAGCCTGTCTTTGCGGGGGTATCCTTCAGCGCGAAGCCGGGGGACATCATCGGCGTGACCGGCCCGGTGGCGTGCGGCAAATCCACGCTGGGCCGCGCCTTCCTGTGCGAGCAGCCCTACGGCGGCTCCATCCGCGTGGGCGGTCGGGAGCTGGCGGACTTCACTCCGCGGGAGATCGCCGCGACGGTGGGGTATCTCGGTCATGACCCGGAGCTTTGGAACGACACCGTGTCAGCCAACGTGCTGTGCAGCGAAACGGGCGACGCCATGCCTTACCTGACCATGACCGCGCTGGCGGACGAGGTTCGCGCCATGGAGAACGGTGTGGAGACTGTGGTGGGCAGCAGCGGCGTTCGCCTGTCCGGCGGTCAGGCACAGCGCTTAGCGCTGGCGAGAACGCTGGCGCATCCGCGCCCGGTGCTGGTGCTGGACGATCCCTTCTCCGCGCTGGATCGCCGCACGGAGGACGCGGTCTTCGCCAAGCTGCAAGCCTACGCCAAGGATAAGGTGGTGCTGCTGATCTCGCACCGGCTGTATCACTTCCCGGAGCTGCGGCAGGTGATCTTCATGGACGAGGGCGGCGCGACCGTGGGCACGCATGCGGAGCTGTGCGCTTCCGTGCCCGCCTATCGCGCCCTGTATGAAAGCCAGACGGGAGGTGCGGCGCATGAAGCGTAATTCGGTGTTTGCCGCCGTCTGCGGCGCGGCGGCGGCGCTGCGGGCGGAATACACGCTGCCGAACGTGAGCCAGACGGTCATCATCACGCGCACGGCGGGCCGCACGCCGGTACCCGAGCGTGAGTCCATCCGCAGCTTGGCCGCGCATCAGGCGACGATGGTGCTGTTCTTGAGCACCTCACTCACAGAAAAGCTGCAAGGCGAGCTCC
>USCW01000245.1 GCA_900553315.1 uncultured Eubacteriales bacterium | reverse complement strand
GAGGCGCTTCTCTTAGAGAAGCGGCCTCTCCCCCAGCGCCTCCTCCCTCCCAAAATGAAAGTTCTTTGCGGTGGTCTTGCAAAATGCGAGGGGGTCTTATATAATGGATTGGGTTTGCCGCAAAGAGCGCGGGGAACCGGGAGGTAAAGCAGAAATGCAAGATATGCAGGACATGATCGAGCGGCTGAACCATTCAGGCCGCCGACTGAGCAAGGGACACCGGAAGATCGCCCAATATATCGTTGAGCATTACGACAAGGCTGTGTTCATGACGGCCAGCCGACTGGGCGAGAGCGTGGGCGTGAGCGAATCCACCGTCGTGCGCTTTGCCTCGGTGCTGGGCTATGAAGGCTACCCGCAGCTGCAGCGTGCCCTGCAGGAATTGGTCAGCCACCGGCTGACCGCCGTGCAGCGCTTCGAAATGTCCTCCGAGATCGACCCGGACGAGGTGCTGCGCACGGTGCTCAAAAGCGATATGCAGAATATCCGCGCAACCGTGGAGCAGCTGGACGTGCAATGCTTCGACGATGCGGTGCATCGCATTCTGAACGCGGAGGAAATCTACGTAATGGGTCTTCGCTCCGCCGCACCGCTGGCGCAGTTTCTGGGCTATTACCTAAACTATATTTTCGACCGCGTGCATCTGGTGTCCAGCGGCGCAACGGACGTGTTTGAGGAAATCGCCCGGGTGCGCAGCAACGACGTGCTGATCGGCATCAGCTTTCCGCGTTATTCCACCCGCACGGTAGAAGCCATGCGTTTCGCACGGCAAGGCGGCGCACAGGTTATTTCCATTACCGACGGCCCCATGTCTCCCCTGCATGACGTGAGCGACGTGTGCCTTACCGCGCGCACCGATATGGCCTCCTTCGTGGACTCGCTGGCCGCGCCCATGAGCGTCATCAACGCCCTGATCGTGTCGCTGGGTCTGCACCGCAAGGAGGAGCTGAGCCGCCACTTCAAGCAACTGGAAGCCATCTGGGCGGCGAACGACGTTTATCTGGGAGAAGAGCATGGGCACGAGCAATAAGGTGATCGTGATCGGCGGCGGCGCGGCGGGCATGATGGCGGCGATCTTCGCCGCAGACGCGGGCGCACAGGTCACGCTGCTGGAGCGCAACGAAAAGCTGGGCAAGAAGATTTATATCACCGGCAAGGGCCGATGCAACGTGACCAACGACTGCACGCAGGAGGAGTTTCTGCGTCAGGTGCCGCGCAATCCCCGCTTCCTATATAGCGCCCTGAGCCGCTTCGACCCGCAGGATATGATGGCGCTGCTGGAGGATAACGGCTGTCCGGTGCAGGTGCAGCGGGGTCAGCGGGTTTATCCGCAGACAGAGAAGGCCAGCGACGTGACGCGCACCCTCACCCGCATGATGGAGCGCCGCAGCGTGCAGGTACGGCTGAACAGCCGGGTGCAGGCCTTGCGGCGCACGGAGGACGCGGTGACAGGCGTAGTCCTCGAAAGCGGCGAAACGCTGGACGCTGGGGCGGTGATCCTCGCCACGGGCGGCGCAAGCTATCCCATGACGGGCTCCACCGGCGACGGCTATGCGCTGGCGGCCAGCGCAGGACATACGCTGATCCCGCGCGAGGCGGTGCTGTCCGCGCTGGAAACGGCGGAGGCATGGCCGCGGGACTTGCAGGGCTTGGCGCTGAAAAACGTACGTCTCACCCTGAAAAACGGCAAAAAGACGCTGTATACCGAATTAGGGGAGATGCTCTTCACCCACTTCGGTATTTCCGGGCCGCTGGTGCTGGAAATGAGCTGCCATTTGCCGGAGCAGCTTTCCGACGCGCGGGTAACGCTGGACTTGAAGCCGGGGCTTACGCCGGAGCAGCTGGACGCACGGCTTCAGCGGGACTTTACGGCGCAGCCGCGCAAGCAGCTTCAAAACGTGCTGCCGGGGCTTCTGCCTCTGCGGCTGAGCGCGTTATTCCCGGCGTTGGCGGGTGTGCCGGCGGATCGCGTCTGCGGGCAGATCACACGGGCGGAGCGTGAAAAGCTCTGCCAGACGCTGAAGGCGCTGCCCATGACGCTCTCAGCCCGGCGGCCGCTGGCAGAGGCCATTGTGACCCGCGGCGGCGTGACGGTACGGGAGGTGCAGCCCGCCACGATGGAGAGCAAGCTTTGTCCGGGGCTTTATTTTGCCGGCGAGGTGCTGGACGTGGACGCGCACACCGGCGGCTTTAATTTGCAGATCGCCTTTTCCACCGGGGCGCTGGCGGGGGCCAGCGCGGCGGAGAAGGTTTTAAGTCAGGAGTAATCTATCATGCACTACATCATTCTCGACTTGGAATGGAATCAACCCCTGTCCTATCAGAGCCACGTTTACCGCGAGGTAGGCGACAAGCTGATCTTTGAAATGATTCAGATTGGCGCGGTGAAGCTGGACAGCGACCTGATGGTGGTGGACAGCGTTTCGATTCCGATCCGACCCACGCATTATGTGAAGATTCATCCCCGCATTCGGCGCATGACGCACTTAGGGTCGGAAGAGCTGGCGGACGCGCCGGACTTTTTGGAAGCGATGCACCAGTTTGTGGCCTGGTGCGGCGAGGACTATGCGCTGCTGACATGGGGCTGCGACGATGTGAGCGTGCTCAAGCAGAACATGGATTTCTTCCATTGCGAGGAGCAGCTTCCGCCCCTGTGCGACATTCAGAAGATGTACAGCGTTGTGACGGGGGCAAAGGATCGCAAGGGTTTGAAGGCGGCGATGGACGATTTCGGCATTGAGCCGGACGAGAACCGGAGCTTCCACAATGCGCTACACGACGCGTACTACACGGCGCTGGTATTTGCGAAGCTGCCGAACCCGGAGCGTGTGCTGGACTATCCGCAAAAGCCGAAGCAGCTGATTCACGCGAACCGCGCCCGGCGGGAGAAGCTGCCGGGAGAAACCTACGACAGCCTGAAGGAAGCGCTGCAAAGCGAGACGGCGCAGCATCCGCGCTGTCCGCGGTGCGGCAAGCCCGCGCTGCTGGAGGAAGAGGGCTATGTAAAGCAATGCGCGGACAAGTACATTGGGCTTGCGACGTGCAAGGATCACGGTTCGGTTTTGATTCGTCTGCGTTTCCAGCCCACGGACGACGGCAAGCGTCTGATGAGCATGACGACGGCCTTTGCGACCGCCGCGAACCGGGCCTACATTCACACCAAGCGCATTCAGGTCGCCCAAAAAGAAGCCCGCTATTTAGCCGATCACGGCGTTCTCCCCGACCCCGAAGAAGAGCTCATGACCGCCGAGCGCTCCAGTATGCCTTTTGATGAATAAAAATGGATAAAATATGCGAGGGAGGGTGCTTTTCTGTAGAAAAGCACCCTCCCTCGCGCTCCCTCCCGAAAAGATGTTGGGTGGGGAGATTCTGGGGGAGAGGCCGCTTCTCTAAGAGAAGCGCCTCTCCCCCA
>USCW01000244.1 GCA_900553315.1 uncultured Eubacteriales bacterium | reverse complement strand
CTGGGGGAGAGGCGCTTCTCTCAGAGAAGCGGCCTCTCCCCCAGAATCTCCCAACCGCAGTCTTTTCAGGAGGGAGCGCGAGGGAGGGGGCTTTTCTTCAGAAAAGTCCCCTCCCTCGCAACACCCCTCACTCCGGATACTTCATCGTCTCCGGCGTGCACTTGGCTAGGACGCGGACGTAGGCAGCTGCCTCGGCACGAGCGCCGGGGAGAGCGTGCTCTAGATAGTTGCCGCATTCAATGGGCTTCGCACCGGGAATCTCACCCTCGTAGGACGACGCAAAGGCAAACGCGTCACGTACTAAACGGAGCGCCGCCTCCTTGCTCACGCTGTCCCGCAGCAGGAGATAAAAACCCGTCCGACACCCCATCGGGCCAAAGTATAATACCTCGTCGCTCAACGCGGAGGAACGGACATACGTCGCAATCAGGTGTTCCAGCGTGTGCAGCGCACCCTGCGCCAGATAATCCCCCTTGTTCGGATACTTGCAGCGCAGATCATAGGTAATCACATCGCCATCCACCCGGGAAATGTACATGCCCGGCGTTAAAATATCATGATTGATCGTAAAGGACGCAATCTTCTTCATGGTTATGGGCTCCTTTCCTTACCACGCCGCTACCGGCGTTTCCTTGTCCACAGAGGTCGCAATGTTCTCCGCGTGGTCGCCAATACGCTCCAAGTTCGTCAGCATGTCCAGATACAGCATACCATTCCGGGCGGAGCATTTTTTGTTCTTCAAGCGCTCCACATGATGGTCGCGCAGCGCCTCGGTTTCCTGATCGATCTCTTCTTCCACCTGCTCCACCTTAGCCAGCGTATCCGCATTCGTGGACTGCGCGCGGAAGAGCTGAAGCGCCGTTTGCAGCTGCTCGTCCACCTTGGCGGCCAAGGTCTCCAGCTCCTTCGTCGCCTTGTCGGAGAATTTCACGTCATCCTCCATCTTCAGACGGGCGGAATCCAGCAGATTCATGCTATGGTCGCCCACGCGCTCCATGTCGTTCACCACATGGAACAGCGAGCCCGTCAGCCGCGTGTCTGTTTCGCCCAACTCCAAGCCCTTTACTTCGACAAGCAGAGAGGTGATCTCCTTGTTCAAGTAGTCCAATACATCCTCATTAGCCGTAATTTCATCCGCCCGCTCCTGATCCCATTCCCGGAAACAGGCCATGGCCCCCGTGAAGTTCGCCTCCGCAATCGCGCCCATGCGCTGCACTTCCTTGAACAGCTGCTCCACGGCAATGGGCGGCGTGGTCAGCAGACGCGTATCGAAATATTTCAGCGTCATGCCCTCGCGCTGATCGGCCTTGTCATGCACAATGAGACACGCGGCCTTTTCCAGCAGCCCCGCCATCGGCAGCAGCAGCATCGTTGTCACAACGTTAAATACAATGTGTACCAGCGCGATCTGCAGCCGCATGTTGTCCGGGGACAGCGCCTCGATCCATTCGGCAAAGGGCAGCGCCAGCGAAATGATAATGAACAGCACCGTACCGATCACATTGAACAGCAGATGCACAATGGCCGTGCGCTTGGCCGTGGCGTTCGTGCCGGAGCTGGCAATCAGCGCCGTAACGCAGGTGCCGATGTTCTGACCAAACAGAATGAAGATCGCCGCGTGCAGGGAGATCAGCCCTTCCCCCGCCAGCGCCTGCAAGATACCCACCGACGCGGAGGAGGATTGCAGAATGGCCGTCACGCCCGCGCCGATCAATACGCCCAGCAGCGGGTTATCAATGCTGGCCATGGCATTGCGGAAGCCGTCCCAGCTTTGCAGCGGCGCCATAGCGCCGGACATGGTCTCCATGCCCACGAACAGCACGCCTAGCCCCATCAGCACTTCGCCGAAAGCCCCCGCCGTGGTGTATTTCTTCGGCAGGAAGGTCAGCAGCAGACCCACACAGGCGAAGATCATGCCGAAGTCCAGCTTTACCGACAGCATCAGCGATGTGACCGTGGTACCCACGTTCGCGCCCATAATCACGCCCACGGCCTGTGTCAGCGACAAGAGACCCGCGTTTACAAAGCCCACCACCATGACCGTGGTGGCCGAGGAAGACTGGATCACCGCCGTGATGGCCACGCCCGCCAGCATCGCCAGCACTCGATTATGCGTTACAATACCCAGAATCTTTTTCAGCCGATTGCCCGCCGCACGTTCCAGCCCCTCCCCCATAACCTTCATGCCAAACAGGAAGAGGCTCAGTCCGCCCAGCAGACTGATGATATTCATGACCGACATGCGTTATCCCTCCGCACATTTTCTTTCCCTTTTTACTCAAACGAATTCAGCGTATCATGAACCGCAGGAAAAGTAAAGGGACATGACAACGCCTTGCTGCGGGAAAATCAGGAAATGGGTGCCTTCCTCCAAAATTTTACACGGATTTGATCTTTCGCGCCATCCCTCAAATTTTTCAAAAAAAATTGAAATACCCTCTTGCATTTATCACTTTAGCGTGGTATAGTATGTCCATCGCTCCACTAAAGTAAAGCGTTAAAGAAAGCAGGAGCGAAACAATCAGAAAAAGAGAGGGATTTTTCTTATGAAGAAGCTGCTTGCTCTGGTTCTCGCCCTGATGATGGTTTGCTCCTGCACTGCGCTGGCCTTTGCGGAGGACAGCGATCTGGCCTACATCAAGGACAAGGGAGTGCTGACGGTCGGCATTACGCTTTTCGCGCCCATGAATTATTACGATGGCGCCGAGCTGGTGGGCTTTGACACCGAGCTGGCTCAGATGGTCGCTGAAAAGCTGGGCATCGAGGCAGAATTTGTGGAAATCAACTGGGACTCCAAGGAGATCGAGCTGAACTCCAAGAACATTGACTGCATCTGGAACGGCATGACGATCACGGACGAGCGCAAGGAAAACATGCAGGTTTCCGATCCTTATCTGCTGAATCGTCAGGCGATGGTAATGAAGGCTGATCGTGCGGAAGAGATCATGAAGGATGTTGCTGGTCTGACGGTGGTCGCCGAGGCGGGCTCCACGGGTGAAGCGTCCATTCAGGGCACGGTTGTGTATCCCGACGCGGCGGTGGATGCGAAGGCTTACTTTGCGAACAGCACCTATGTAGCCGTTGAATCTCAGGCCATGGCGCTGATGGAAGTGAAGTCCGGCACCGCGGATGTGGCGCTGATCGACAGCGTAGCGGCCTCCGGCATGGTAGGCGAGGGCACCGATTACGCCGACCTCGTGCTTGACATGAGCAACGATTTCGGTGCTCAGGAATACGGCATTGCCTTCCGCAAGGGCAGCGACGTTTGCGCCGCCGTCAACGAGGTCATCGCCGCCTTCCGCGCCGACGGCACCCTCGACCAACTCGCCGCCAAGTACAACCTGACCGAAGATTTGATCAAGTAAAGAGGGGCGGTTTTCGGGGGAGAGCGCTTCTCTATAGAGAAGCGCTCTCCCCCGAAC
>USCW01000243.1 GCA_900553315.1 uncultured Eubacteriales bacterium | reverse complement strand
TCTGGGGGAGAGGCGCTTCTCTTAGAGAAGCGGCCTCTCCCCCAGCGTCTCCCCCCTCGCTTTTTCCTCCCTTCTGTGTTATCATGTTCCGGGAGGGATGCGTATGAAGTTTTGGCCGGGGTATCATTTTCGGCCGCGGGAGCATTGGGTCAATGACCCGAACGGACTGACGGAGTATAAGGGAACGTATCATTTGTATTACCAGTATAACCCGCACGGGGATACATGGGGCGATATCCACTGGGGGCACGCCACCTCTGCGGATTTGACCCATTGGCAGGAACGGCCTGTCGCTATGCGTCCCTGCACGGAGAAGGGGGAAATCCATTGCTTCTCCGGCAGCGCCTGTAAGCTTCGGGACGGAAAACCGGTGTTCTATTATACCTCCGTCGGGGAGGAAGAAGCCGGGCGCGGATGCCGGGACGGCGCAGAACAATGGATGGCGTTCCCGTCTCCGGATATGGATACGCTGATACAGACGGACGCCTACGCAATGCGTGCGGAGATGCACGGCGGCCGGGATGTACGCGAATGGCGCGACCCCTGCGTCATTCCTTATCACGATGGATATTTGATGGTGCTGGGCGGACGCATTGACAACGCCCATGGCGCGTGTCTGCTGTATACCTCCGAGGATGGACTGCATTTTCGCTATCACAGCGTGCTGGCCGAGGATACAACAGGGCAGGACGAAAGCTGGGAGTGCCCGAATTTCTTCCCGCTGGGCGACAAGTACGTGATGTTCTATTCGCCCTATTGTGAGGTACGCTACCTGCTGGGCGACTTGACGAAAGACCTGCGCTTTATTCCCTGCGCGTCAGGCGTGCTGGATCCCAGCGCACGGGAGGGCTTCTATGCGCCGCAGACGTTCGAGGACGAGCAGGGGCGGCGCATCATCATCGGCTGGTCGCCGGACGAGGCCCGGGGCACGTGGCAGGGCATTCAGGGCTGGAACAGCTGCTTTACGCTGCCAAAGGAGCTGTATATCGAAAACAACGCCCTGAAAATGCGGACGCTTCCGGAGCTTCAGCAGCTAAAGGAAGCCTATCTGGCAGGAGAGGGCGAGCTTCTTCCACGGCAAGTGGGCGAGCAATTTGTCTTGACCGTGGACGATCATCTGAACGCGGGAGACTGCGTGGAGGCGGACGTGCTGTGCAGCGCGGACGGCAAAACCTTTACCCGCGTGCGCGTGACGGCGGAGGGCGATGTAACGATCCTTCGAGAGCATTCCACCTCGTTTGAGGGTGTACATACAACGCCCATTTCACGTAAAATTGCTTTGCCAGACGGTCGGCTTCACCTTGAGCTGTACGTGGATCATTCGATTATAGAGCTGAACTGCAACGGCGAATGGAGTACCGCACGGGTATACCCCGACACGGACGACGGGTTTGCGGCGGTGCGCACCAAGGGAACCTATCGCATCGAAAAAATGCGGAATATCAAAGAGGACGCTTCGCGCTGACGAAGCGTCCTCTCTTCTATATGGTTAAGATTAATGGTTAAGATCAGTTGCAGCTGACGGTGCCCTTCGCGCCGTCCATGGTCACGACCGCACCGGACTTCAGAATGGCCGTCGCGCCGCACGCGCCGATGATCACAGGAATGTCAAGGCTCAGCCCGGCGATCGCGCCCAGGCCATCGGGGTTACTGTCCTCAAGGATCAGACCCGCAGCCTTGCGCAGCATGGGCAGCAGTTCACGCGTGACCTTGTGGATGACCAGCACATTGCCCTCGCGGAAGGTGTCCTTGGCTTCCTGCTCGCTGTGCGCGACGCAGAGAGAGGCCGTCACCTGATTGCCGCACAGGCCCTGTCCCTTCACCAGCATATGTCCGACCACATGCACCTTCATCAAATTCGTGGTGCCGGAAATGCCCAGCGGCACGCCCGCCGTCAGCACGACCAGCTCACCGTCGTGAATCAGGTTAGCGGCAACGGCGCTGTCCACAGCGTGCTCAAACAAATCGTCGGTGTTGCTTTCCTCGCTGATCATCAGCGGCACCACGCCCCAGCTCAGAGACAACTGCCGCCAGACAGAAGCGGAGGTCGTGCAGCCGATAATCATGCAGCTGGGACGATACTTCGAGATCACACGCGCCGTGGTGCCGGACTTGGTTACGGTAATGATAGCGCTGGCCTTCAGATCATGGGCAGAGGTCACGGTGGCGTGGCTGATGGCGCTGGTGATGTCCGTCTGGGTGCCGCATTCGCGCTTGCGGAAGCGGCTCTCATAGTCAATGCTGGCCTCGGCCCGCAGAGCGATCCGCGCCATGGTCTTCACGGCTTCCAGCGGGTACATGCCCGCGGCGGTCTCGCCGGAGAGCATAATGGCGCTGGTGCCGTCGTAGATAGCGTTGGCCACGTCGGTGGTTTCCGCACGCGTGGGGCGAGGATTTTTCATCATGGAATCCAGCATCTGAGTTGCGGTAATGGCCGGCTTGCCCGCCGCGTAGCACTTCTTAATGAGCATCTTTTGCAGCACGGGCACCTCTTCTAAAGGAATCTCCACACCCATGTCGCCGCGAGCCACCATGATGGCGTCGGACACGCGCAGAATCTCGTCAATGTTCTGCACGCCCTCCATGTTCTCGATCTTAGCGATGATATTGATGGAGGTGCAATGCTTCTCGGCCATGATGTGGCGGATCTGCATAATATCGTCCGCGTTGCGGGTGAAGGAGGCGGCGATGAAGTCAAAGCCGTTCTCGATGGCGAAGAGGATATCCTCACGATCCTTGGGGCTGATAAAGGGCATGGACAGGTGCGCGTCGGGGATATTCACGCCCTTCTTATCGGAAATGGTGCCGCCGTTATTGACCTTGCAGCACACGTCGGTATCTGTGACGCGCTCCACGGTCATGCCGACGAGGCCGTCATCGATCAGGATGGCGCAGCCGGGCTTCACGTCGCGGGGTAGGTCTTTATAGGTAACGCTGACGCGGGTCTCGTCGCCCTCCACATCCTCAGTGGTCAAGGTGAACAGCTGGCCTGCGTCCAGCGTTACACGGTGCTCCGCGAAGGTGCCGATGCGGATTTCGGGGCCCTTGGTGTCCAGCATGGTTGCCACGGGCAGCCCCAGTTCATCACGGATGCGGCAGACCTCCTTGAAGCGCTTTAGGTGGTTTTCATGCGTGTCATGGGAGAAATTGAACCGGGCAACGTCCATGCCCGCAAGCATTAACGGCTTAATCAGACCTTTTTCAAACAGGTTGGGACCCATCGTGCAGACGATCTTTGTTTTGCGCAGCGGCTGCGTCATACGAATCTACATCCCTTCCGCGCCGTTCCTGCGGCGCTCCTTCTATGCTTAAAGTTTCAACCAATTTATTATACACAAAATCGCCCGCCCTGCATAGTCTTTTGATTTGATAAATCCACGTCAAAGCAGAAGGGAGGGGAGATTCTGGGGGAGAGGCCGCTTCTCTAAGAGAAGCGCCTCTCCCCCAGAC
>USCW01000242.1 GCA_900553315.1 uncultured Eubacteriales bacterium | reverse complement strand
CAACCCGAATCTTTTTCGAGTCGACCTCGCCCTTGGAAAGCAAGACAACCGTCTCAATATGCTCCGTACACGGAAACATATCCACCGGTACGGCCGTCTCCGCCTTGTACCCGCCCGCGCACAGCACAGCCAAATCCCGCGTCAGCGTCTCCGGGTTGCAGGAGACATATACGACCCGCTTCGGTCCCAGCGTCAGCAGCGACTTCAAGAAGGGCATATCGCTCCCCGCGCGGGGCGGATCCATTATCACCACGTCCGGGGCAACGCCCTCCTTTGCCAGCTTCATCATAAAGCGCCCCGCGTCGTCGCACAGAAAGCTGGCATTCGTCACGCCGTTGCGGCGTGCGTTTTCCTTCGCGTCGCGCACCGCATCGGGATTCAGCTCCACACCCGTCAGGTGCTTCACATGCGCTGCCGCGCACAGACCAATGGTGCCCGTGCCGCAATACGCGTCCAGCAGCGATTCCTTGCCCGTGAAATTCGCCAGACGGATAGCCGTCTCGTACAGCCGTTCCGCCTGTTGGGCGTTCACCTGATAAAAGGATTGGGGCGAAATGCGGAAGCGCTTGCCGCACAGCTCGTCCTCCAAATAGCCCGGGCCGAACAGCACCGTCTCCTTCTTGCCCAGCACCTGACTGGTTTGGCGGTCGTTCAGGTTCAGCACAAGGCTGGTGATCTCCGGACACTTGGCGCGAAGTGCCTCCACAAAGGCTCGCCGTCCGGGAAATTCCAAGCTGGTCGCCACCAGCACCACCAGCATTTCCCCGGTATACTGCCCTGTGCGGATCAGCACATGCCGCAGAAAGCCACGATGGGTGTATTCATTATAAATGCGCAGCTTGAAGGACGGCAGCAGCTCCACGATCGCCTGGATCACCCGGTCCGCCCGTTCATCCTCGATCAGGCAATGCTTCACCGGCACTACCCGATGGGTACCCGCCGCATACACGCCGGAGATCGGCATTCCCCGCTTGTCCACCGCGAACACCGCGTGAACCTTGTTGCGGTAATGAAAGGGGTTCTCCATGCCTAAAATCGGCTGCACTTCGCAGAAGGGCGCAAGGAGCTTTGCCACCTGCTCCTGCTTCATGTGAAGCTGCTGGGCATAGGTGAGGCGGTTGAGCTGACAGCCGCCGCACCGGGCGGATACGGGACAAGTAAATCGAAGGCTTTTTCCGTGAATAGGCATCATGACGAATCTCCTTCAGGCACTTCTCGACAAAGTCGCCGCCGCATGGTATCATAAGAATCAGCGAAATTATACCATCGGCACAGGTTCCGCGTCAATGCACGGCCGGCCGAAGGGAGGCGGGCCCATGACGATCAAGGAAATCGCGGCGCTGTGCGGCGTATCCCGCGGCACGGTGGATCGCGTGCTGAACCATCGCGGCCGAGTGAAGCCGGAGACCGAGGCGCAGGTGCTGGAGATACTTCGACAGGCGGGCTATACCAAGAACATGGCGGGACGTGCGCTGACTGTCCGCCGTCAGTCCCCTTGTATCGGCGTAGTGCTCTGCGGGCAGGGCATTCCGTTTTTCGACGACGTACTGCAGGGAATTCGCCAGGCGGAGAGCGAGCTGGCGGACTGGGGCGTGCGGGTAGAGCTGCGCAATCTGCGCGGCTACGACGCGGAGGCGCAGTTAACGGCCATGGACGAGCTGCGTGAGCGCTGTGCCGCCTTGATACTGCATCCCATCAACGATCCCCGCGTTCGTGAACGCCTGAATCAGCTGGCAGACGACGGCATCCCCGTTCTGACGCTGAACGCTGATATGGAGGACAGCCGACGCGCAATGTATGTGGGAAGCGACTATTACCGGGGCGGGCGCACGGCGGGCGGTATGGTCAATCTCTGCTGCCCTGCTGGAGCTAAACTGGGCATTGTGGCAGGCTCAGCGGTTATTCTGGGGCACACACAGCGCTTGCGCGGCTTTCTGGACGCGCTGGCGGAGCACCATGAGGTGCTCTCGACCTTCTACGGCGAGGATGATCCCGCGAAGATTTATCGCGGCGCATCGGAGATGCTTCGACGGTATCCCGAAATGGACGCGCTATTCGTTACTGCATCGGGCTGTGCGGACGCGTGCCGTGCGGTCATCGACTGCGGACGTGAAGGAAAAGTCAGCGTATTCGGCTTCGATCAGGTGCCCGAAAACGCGGCCATGATGCGCCGCGGCATTATTCGAGTGCTGATCTGTCAGCAGCCCCAGCGGCAGGGACACGATGCTGTTCGTGTCGCATGGCAGCTGCTGTTGAACGAGGGCGCGATGCAGGAAAAGCTGCTGATGGAAAACACCATTCGCATTGTGCAGAACATGGACGAGGAGCAGGCATAATGGAGGGGAAATTATGGTAAACGTAGCGATTCTGGGTGCGGGTCACATTGCCCGCAAGATGGCTGACACCATTCATCAAATGAAGTGCCGCGGCGACAAGGTCGAGCTTTACGCCGTGGCTTCCCGCAGTCTGGAAAAGGCGGAGGCCTTTGCCAGAGAAGAAGGCGCTGTACGTGCTTATGGCTCCTATGAGGAGTTGGCGGCAGACCCGGCGGTGGATTTAGTTTACATTGCCACGCCCCATTCCCACCACGCGGAGAACATGGAGCTATGCTTGAACCACGGCAAGCCGGTGCTGAGCGAGAAGGCCTTCACGGCCAATGCGGCACAGGCAGAGCGCGTGTTGAAGCTGGCGCAAGAGAAGCGTTTGCTGGCAGCGGAAGCGATCTGGACGCGGTACATGCCCATTCGTGCGATGGTAGACGAGGCAATCGCCAGCGGCGAGATCGGTACGCCGCACTTCCTGACGGCGAATCTGGGCTATGATCTTCAGCATGTAGCACGTTTGCGTCAGCCGGAGCTAGCGGGCGGTGCGCTCTTGGACTTAGGCGTTTATGTACTGAACTTTGCGGCGATGGTTTTCGGCACGGATGTTGAGCACATTGACGGCAATGCTGTAAAGCTGGACACGGGCGTTGATTTTCAGGAGAGCATTACGCTTCGCTACAAGGATGGTCGTGCGGCGGTCTTGGCGGCTTCGGCCTTTTGCCCCACGTCCCGGGAGTGCTGGATCTACGGCGACAAGGGCTGCATGAAGCTGGACAATGTGAACAATCCCCTGCGGGCAGAAATCTATGATTCCGCGACCAATGCAGTCGTGCCCCGCCGCGTCATAGAAGCGCCGAAGCAGCTGACGGGTTTTGAATACGAGGTTTCCGCCTGTCTCCGCGCTCTATCGTCCGGCGCCATCGAATGCCCCGAGATGCCCCACGCCGAAATCCTCCACATGATGCGCTGGATGGACGCTCTTCGCCAATCATGGGGTGTGAAGTATCCGTTTTAGTAAGTGTTTGCGAGGGAGGGTGCCTTTCTACAGAAAAGGCACCCTCCCTCGCGCTCCCTCCCGGAAAGACAATGTTATGGAGATTCTGGGGGAGAGGCCGCTTCTCTGAGAGAAGCGCCTCTCCCC
>USCW01000241.1 GCA_900553315.1 uncultured Eubacteriales bacterium | reverse complement strand
CCTTTGGCCGCCTCCGCAGAGGCGGAATCCCTCTGCTAAACATGCTTTTTACTAGGGCACTAGCGCACCAACTCATTTGTGCGCTAGTGCCTATACTCCTCCCCTTTTACGCCGTGGGCTTCCCGTTCTTAATGGCCTCAGCTATGCGTCCGTCCGCATTCGCCAGCGCGGTCAGCGCTTCCTCCGGGGTGATGCCCAGCAGAATGGACACGATGGCGGGCTTGCACGCGAAATTGCTCTTTTCCAGCACGCTGCGGGCTTCCTCCTCCGATACGCCGGTGGAGGCGCAGACGATGGACACCGCCCGCTGATACAGCTTCTCATTGCTGGCCTTTACGTCCACCATCAGGTTGCCGTAGACCTTGCCCAGCTTAATCATAACGCCCGTGGAGAGGATATTCAGCACCATCTTCTGTGCGGTGCCGCTCTTCATGCGGGAGGAGCCGGTGACGACCTCCGGGCCGGGCACGGGAGCCATGGTGATGTCTGCGTGGCGGGACAGTTCGCTGTTATGGCAGCAGGTCAGGGCCAGCACGGGTGCGCCCACGCTATGGGCGTAGTCCATGGCGCCCAGCACGTAGGGGGTGCGTCCGCTGGCGGCGATGCCCACCACCACGTCCTTGGCGCTGAAATGGATCTTTTCCAAGTCCTCGCGGCCAAGGTCGCGGCTATCCTCCGCACCCTCCACGGCCTTGAGCAATGCGCCGGGGCCTCCCGCGATCAGGCCGACCACCAGCCCGGGGTCTACGCCATAGGTAGGGGGGCACTCCGCCGCGTCGAGGATGCCCAGCCGCCCGGAGGTGCCTGCGCCCACGTAGACCAGCCGACCGCCCTGACGGAGCTGCTCATAGATCACGTCCACCGCCTTAGCGATCTCCGGTGTGACCTCCGCCACGGCCTCGGCGACCTTATGGTCTTCCTCGTTGATGAGCTTCACCATGTCCAGCGTGGACATGCTGTCAATGTGCATGGAGCGCTCATTGCGCTTCTCAGTGTCGATCTTTTTTAATTCAACCGCCATGACGAGAGCCTCCTTATATACATACGATTGTCGTTCCATGATCTAAGTATAGCCGTGGGCCATGAAGGCTGTCAAGGATTAGTTCAGCGGGCGGCGAAGCGGATGTGCGAATTGATTGATAAATATATATCAATAGAACATATCTCGCTTTTCATGCTGTGAAAAAGAGGAAAAGCGGACGAAAACGGAATTTCTCGGCAGCGAAAAAACGTCTTTTCCTGCTTTTTTAGCAAGGCTCCCTTCCTTTCCATTGACAGGCATTTTTTCACCGTGGTATAATGAAAACTGGACTTTCAAGGCGCTTTCCTGCCCGATGGGATGCGCGAAAGGGGAAGGAGCGGCGCTTGGGAAAGAAGAAAAACCTTGTGATTCTGGGCGTTATCGCCGTGCTGATCGTCGTGCTTGCGGCGGCGGCGCTGCTGATGCCGAAGAGCGCCTCCGTCTCCGGCGAAAGCGAGATCCTCATCACCGTGGACGGCAAGGAGTGGCGGCGGGTGCCGCTTTCTCAGCCGCAGACTGTGGTGGTGGAGCAGGAGGACGGCAGCCGCAACGAGATTGTTGTGACCTCCGAGGGCGCGTACATGGCCTTCTCCAGCTGCGACAATCAGCTATGCGTTCACATGGGCGAGGTCACGCTGGACAACTGGGAAACGCGACCCAATCAGGCGTTTATTATCTGCCTGCCTAACCGGGTCAGCGTGGAGCTGATTCCGGCTCAATAATGAGGAAGGATTCTGTGAAACCTTGAAGAAACGCTTTCTTTGCAGCCTTGCGGCGGCGACCCTGCTGCTGACGGGATGTGCGGCGCAGAACGCGAAGCCGCCGACCGCCACGCAGACGGCGACGGCGGCTGTCAATACTACCGCCGATCCCAGCGCCCGCACCACGGGCACGGGCTTCTACTTTGACACGGTGGTTACCTTTACCCTGTACGGCGCGGACGAGACGTTGATGACTGAGCTGCAAAACGCCTGTGTCCGCTATGAGCAGCTGCTCAGCCGCACCATTCCGGAGAGCGATGTGGGCCGCATCAACGCGGCGGAGGGCCAGACCGTCACCGTTGACGCGGAGACGGCGGACATCCTGCGCCGGGCGCTGGAGATCAGCGACATGACCGACCACGCCTTCAGCGTGACCATTGCGCCGCTGACCACCCTGTGGGATTTCTCCGGCGGCACGGAGCGTGTGCCCACGGAGGAGGAACGCTTGGCGGCGCTGCCGCTGGTAGACGACAGCCGATTAAAAGTAGAAGGCAATGAGGTTACACTGCCCGCGGGCATGATGATCGACCTTGGCGGCATTGCCAAGGGCTACATTGCCGACGAGCTGGCGAAGATGTGCGAGGGCCGCTGCACCGGTGCGCTGCTGAACTTCGGCGGCAACGTATACGTGGTGGGACAGAAGCCGGACGGCTCCCTCTTCCGCGTTGGCGTGCGCGACCCCAAGGACACGGGCAGCTCGCTGGCGGTGATCTCCATGGGACAGGGCACCGTCGTGACCAGCGGCGTATATGAGCGCTGCTTTGAGAAGGACGGCGTGTTCTACCACCACATTCTCGACCCGGAAACGGGACTGCCCGCCGAGACCAACCTGACCAGCGCCACCATTGTGGGGCAAAGCTCCATGGACGCGGACGCGATGGCCACGGCGCTCATCGTGATGGGCCGGGAGAAGGCGCTGGCCTTCTGTGCGGAGCATCAGGTGGAGGCCATGTTCATCGACGGAGAGGACAACGTGACCTGCACGTCCGGCTTTGCGGAGAAATATGCCCTGCAAGTGCAGAAGTGACGCGCCTTGATTTTTGCGAAGAACCGCTTCCGCCCCGCCAGGCGGCGCGGCTTTTCAATACATGATCTACCCATTATCAAGTATAGGGGTTCATCCCCGTGATGGAGGGACTTGTACAATGGAAAACAATTCTGCCAACACTCAGCAAACGCCCAAGACGAAGAAGCAGCTTCCGGCGTTTGTCATCCTGGGCATTATCGCGCTGATTGCCGCGGTGGCCCTGGCGCTGACCAACATGGTCACGAAAGGCCCGATCCAGGAGCGCGCTGCCGCTGCTCTGCAGGAGGCCTTCAATGCGGTGATGCCCGCCGAGAGCTATGAACAACTCTCCATTCCTGCGGGCTACTCCGATGTGACTGCCCTGTACGCCGCCAAGAACGGCGATGAGGTCATCGGCTACTGCGTGACGGCCAGCAAGAACGGCTACAACGCGGCGGTGGCGGTGAACCTTGGCGTGGGCACCGACGGTCTGGTGACGGGCTGCTCCATCGGCGACACCAACTTCGCCGAGACTCCCGGCTTCGGCGCACGGGCTAAGGAAGCCTCCTTCCAAGACCAGTTCGTGGGTCTGGACGCGGTGAACGGCGGCTCCTTCGACGCGCTGACCGGCGCGACCGTGACCTCTACCGCCGTGCTGAACGCCACGAACGAGGCGCTGCGCTGCGTGGACGAGGCGGCGCTGGG
>USCW01000240.1 GCA_900553315.1 uncultured Eubacteriales bacterium | reverse complement strand
TGTGTGCCGCCTCCCCCCATCCTCCTCCCTCCCCCTATATCCCCCATTCTCCCTCATCCTATTCCAAAAAGGAAGTGACACCCTCCCATGCCTCCCATCACCCTCCCCCGAAAATCCCTTCTCCGCCTCCTTGCCCTCGCCGCCGCACTCACGCTCCTCTTCCTGCTTCGCAGCGTCTGGATCGCCCTCGCCGCACAGCTTTTCTGGGCTTATCTCCTCATGGGAGCAGCGCTCCCTCTCTGCCGCTTGCTGGAGCGACGCCTTTCCCCCTCCCTCGCGGCGACGGGCGCATTCGCCCTCCTCGCCCTGCTGGGTGCGGGACTGCTTCTGCTGTTCGCCCCCGCCCTCGTTCGCCAGTTCGAACAGCTCGGTCAAGCCCTCCCCGTCATCGTTGCCTCCTTAGATGAGCTCTTCTCCCGCGCTCAACAGACGCTGGCGGAACGCGGCATTCAATTAGCACCCATACGCGAGGAAGCCCTGCATCAGCTCCAGCAGACGGCGGCACAGCTGCTTCCCCGTGCCGCAGATACCCTGCGCGGAGCCGCGACCGCCATGAGCCCGGTCACGCTCGCGCCCCTTCTGGCCTTTTATCTGCTGCGGGATCGGCGGCGCATCAGCGCAAACCTGACGCTGCTGGCCCCAGTGAAGTACCGCCGGGCGGTGGTGCTTGCGGCGCGTGAAATGCGCCGGGAAACAGCGGGCTTTCTGCGGGGACAGCTGCTGCTGTCAGCCATGGTGGGTCTGCTGACCGGGCTGGGGCTCCTGCTGGTGGGCACGCCGGGATGGCTGGTGCTGGGCGTACTGATGGGCATCATGGAGTTGATTCCCTATATCGGGCCGATCATCGCGGGCATCCCGGCGGTGCTGCTGGCGCTTTCGGGTGGGTGGAGCCGCGCTCTGTGGACGCTGGCGGTGCTGGTGGGTGTGCAGCAACTGGAGGGTGGCTTTCTGTCTCCGCGAATGCTCTCCGGAGCCACAAAGCTCTCGCCGCTGACGGTTCTGCTCTCCATCAGCGCGGGAGGCGTATTGGGCGGTACGCGGGGAATGCTGCTGGCGCTGCCGGTGGTCGTTTCCCTCCGAGGCGCGGCGCGTGCATGGCGGGCGGAAAAATGTTAATCGTAACAACTTTGTAATATATGTTTACAGTTCGGTCATTTTCTGGTACAATACTCTGCGATGAAACACGCGGCGGGGCTGCGGAGGAGGATCAGGTTCATGAAACGATGCAGGTGGGCCCGGGGATTGCTGCTGACGCTTGTGCTGTGCGCGCTATGCGCCTCCGCAGGAGCGGAGAACTACACGAAGCTGCGCTATCGGGACAGCGGCGACGCGGTGCTTCGCTTGCAGCAGGCGCTGAACCAATTAGGCTATGCTGCGGGTACGGCAGACGGCAAGTTCGGCGCCGCCACGGAAAAAGCGGTGCGTAATTTCCAGAAGACCAACGGGCTGACGCAGGACGGCATTGCGGGCAACGCAACGCAGACGCTGCTGTATCAAATGGTCAACGGTACTGTGGCGGCGGTCACGCCCGCCCCTTCAACCTCCGGCACCGCGAATGTCTCCGGCGGCACCACCACGGGCCTGTTCGCCGGGAATTATCAGACGCTGCAATACGGCTCCCGGGGCACGCGGGTAACGACCCTGCAAAACGCGCTGAACCAACTGGGCTTCTCGGCGGGCGCAGCGGACGGCCGCTTCGGACTGGGCACGCAAAAGGCCGTGGTTTCCTTCCAGAAAAGCGCCGGACTGAAGCAGGACGGCAAAGCGGGCAAGGCCACGCTGGTGGCGCTGGAAAAAGCCGTCTCCGGAGAAACGACCGTCACGCCTGCTCCCGGAAGCTCCGCCACAGCAGCACCCAGCAGCGGCATTCCGACGCGAATTCTGCGTCAGGGAGCCAGCGGCGACGATGTGAAATCCGTGCAGACGCGCTTACAGGCGCTGGGCTATTACGCGGGCACGATCGACGGCAAGTACGGCTCCGGCACCATTACCGCCATGCAAGCGTTTCAGGGCCGCAACGGGCTGACGGTGGACGGCAAGGCAGGCAGCGCCACCTACGCGGTGCTCTATAGTGCAAACGCCGTGCCGGCCTATGCCACGGCGGCTCCCGATGGGGCAGCCACAGCCACACCGACCCCTGCGCCCGCAACGCCTACGCCTAGCAGCGGCTGGACGGTACCCACGCGCATTCTGCGCAAGGGTGCGCAAGGCAGCGATGTGAAATCCGTGCAGACGCGCTTGCAATCGCTGGGCTATTACGCAGGCACGATCGACGGCAAATACGGCTCCGGGACGGTTTCCGCCATGCAGGAATTCCAGCGCCGCAACGGCTTGGTGGTAGACGGCAAGGCGGGCAGCAACACCTATGCGAAGCTCTTTTCGGACAGCGCCGTCGGTGCGGAAACCACAACGCCCACGCCTATGCCTACAGGCAGCACAATTCCCACCCGGATGCTGCAAAGCGGTTCCAGCGGTGAGGACGTGAAGCTGGTACAGAATCGGCTGAAGGCGCTGGGCTATTACAGCGGCACGGTGGACGGCAGCTTCGGAAGCGGCACGGTCACAGCGCTGAAGGCGTTCCAGCTGACGAACAACCTGACCTCCGACGGCATCGCAGGCAGCGGTACTTACGCGAAGCTCTTTTCGGACAGCGCCATTGCGGCGGGTGCGTCGGCGACGAATTACCCGACCCTGCGCGTAGGCGCGACAGGCTCGGACGTGACGCAGCTTCAAACGGCGCTGAGCAATCTGAAATACACGGTAACAGTGAACGGAACCTATGACGCGGCAACAAAGGAAGCGGTCATCGCCTTCCAGCAGCGGAACATGCTGGGCGTGGACGGCGTTGCGGGTCCCAGCACGCTGGCGAAGCTTTACAGCGGTTCAGCGGTGACGGGGGACACAGCGGTCACGACTCCCGCGCCTAATGGCGGCGGGGACGTGCCCAGCGTATCGGAGCTGAAGCTTCTGCATTGGTACACCGACGTGAAGCCTGTTCTGCGGGGGAAAAAGTCCATTTATGTATACGACCCCGCCTCGGGCTACAGCTTTACCCTGCATCTCTACTCGCTTGGCCGTCACGCGGACGTGGAGCCGATGACGGCGCAAGACACGGCAAACATGATGGCGGCCTTTGGCGGCAAGGCGTACTGGGAGCCGGTGAAGTTCGTTTATGTGAAGCTGCCCAATGGCGTTTGGACGGTAGCGACGATGCACAACGTGGCCCACGGCGGGCAGAGCATCAAGGACAACAACTTCAACGGTCAGAACTGCGTTCACTTCCTCCGCGACATGGACGAGTGCGCCAAGAACGACCCCAGCTACGGTGTAAAAAACCAAAAAGCCATCCGTGAAAACTGGAAGCGCCTCACGGGGGAGACAGTAGATTAAAGAAGAGAATGCGAGAGGGGGAAACCCGCTTTGTAAAGCGTGTTTCCCCCTCTCGCGCTCTCCCCTTTCCCTTAAACTTCTTTGGGGGAGATTCTGGGGGAGAGGCGCTTCTCTCAG
>USCW01000239.1 GCA_900553315.1 uncultured Eubacteriales bacterium | reverse complement strand
TGGCTTGAAAAGGCTGATCTGGACAGCGTTGAATGGCTGCCGGCGGATGTGACTCTGATCGAGAAAATCAGAGAACAAATGAAATGGCCGTAACTGTTAGAGCTGGAAAAGCTGCGGAGTTCTTCATATAGGCTCCGCAGCCTTTGTATTTGACGGCGTGTGGCCGGACTGACGACGCAAGGAGGACAGTATCATGTTTCGGATCAATGAGAATTTTCAGAAGCTTCCCGGCTCTTATCTGTTTGCGGAGGTAGCCCGGCGGGTAAAGGCCTATCAGGAGAAGCACTCCGACTGTGAGATCATCCGTCTGGGTATTGGCGACGTGACCAAGCCGCTGGTTCCAGCGGTCATCGAGGCCATGCACGCGGCGGTGGAAGAAATGGGACATGAAGAAACCTTCCACGGCTACGGCCCGGATTTCGGTTATGATTTTCTTATTAACGCCATCCGCGAGGGTGATTATGCCCAGCGCGGCGTGGAGGTCGCCTTTGACGAGGTGTTCATCTCCGACGGCGCGAAATGTGACGTGGGCAACATTCAGGAGCTGTTCAGCCCGGACGCGATAATCGCTGTGACCGACCCCGTGTATCCCGTTTATGTGGACTCCAACGCCATGGCGGGCCGGGCAGGAGATTATGTAGACGGTCGCTGGGATCGGCTGGTCTACCTGCCCTGCAACGCGGAGAACGGCTTCGTGCCGCCCCTGCCGGAGACGGACGTGGACGTGATCTACCTGTGCTATCCCAACAATCCCACGGGCACGGTGCTGACAAAGGCACAGCTCAAGCGCTTTGTGGACTGGGCGAAGGCGCACGGTGCGCTGATTATCTACGATGCGGCCTATCGCGCCTACGTGACCAATCCCGACATTCCCCTGAGCATCTACGAGGTAGAGGGTGCGCGGGAGGTGGCCATTGAGTGCAATTCCTTCAGCAAGACGGCGGGCTTCACCGGCACGCGGTGCGCCTATACCGTTATTCCCCACGAGGTATGCGGCATCGGTCAGCACGGCGAAAAGGTAGCGCTCAACGACCTGTGGAAACGCCGCATGGCAACGAAGTTCAACGGCGTGAGCTACCCCGTACAGCGGGGCGCAGCGGCGGTCTACACCCCCGAGGGACAGGCGCAGATCAAGGCCGTTATCGCGGATTATATGGAGAACGCCCGTATCATCCGCGACAGCCTGACGGCGAAGGGCTTCACCGTGTTCGGCGGTACGGACGCGCCGTATATCTGGCTCAAAACGCCGGACGGCATGGACTCGTGGACGTTCTTTGACAAGCTGCTGGACGAGTGCCATATTGTGGGCACGCCGGGCGCGGGCTTCGGCCCCAGCGGCGAAGGGTATTTCCGCTTAACCGCGTTCAATACCCGCGAGAAAACAATGCAGGCCATGGAACGGGTCAAGGACTGGCAGCTGTAAGCGCCGTCCTGAAAGCGTTCCTTCCCAATATATATTACGGAGGCTGAAACCATGGTTAATACGATTGTCGGCGCAAACTGGGGCGACGAGGGCAAGGGCAAGGTCACGGACCTGCTGGCGGAAAAGAGCGACGTAGTCGTTCGTTTCCAGGGCGGTGCGAACGCGGGCCATACCATCATCAATGAGTACGGCAAGTTCGCCCTGCATCTACTGCCCTCCGGCGTGTTCCATCAGAATATTATGAACATCATTGGCCCCGGCGTGGCGCTGGACATTGAGGCGCTGCTGAGCGAGCTGGAAAGCGTAACCTCCCGCGGCGTGCCGCAGCCCCAGATCATGATCAGCGACCGTGCACAGGTCATGATGCCCTACCACGTGGACTTCGACAAGTTCGAGGAGGAGCGCCTGGGCAAGAACTCCTTCGGCTCCACGAAGTCCGGCATTGCGCCCTTCTACAGCGACAAGTACGCCAAGGTAGGCATTCAGGTGTGTGAGCTGTACGACGAGGAGATGCTCCGCGAGCGCCTGAAGATCGCGCTGGTGAAGAAGAACGCCCTGCTGGAAGGCCTGTATCATAAGCCTGATGTGGATTTGGAGGCGTTGATTGCACACCTGAAGGTGCTGGCCGAGAAGATTCGTCCCATGGTGGGCGATACGACCCTGTATCTGCACAAGGCGCTGAAGGAAGGCAAGACTGTGCTGCTGGAGGGGCAGCTGGGCACCCTGCGCGACCCCGACCACGGCATTTACCCCTACACCACCTCTTCCTCCCCGCTGGCGGGCTATGGCTGCGTGGGCGCGGGCGTGTCCCCCAAGGACATTCAGGACATTTACTGCGTGACCAAGGCCTATTCCAGCGCAGTCGGCGCAGGCCCCTTTGTAGTACGTCTGTCCGGCCCTGAGGGTGACGAGCTGCGCCGCCGCGGCGGTGACGCGGGAGAATTCGGTGCGACCACTGGCCGTGCCCGCGATGTGGGCTGGTTCGACTGTGTGGCCACCCGCTACGGCGTGATGGTGCAGGGCGGCACGCAGGTGGTGTTGACCAATTTGGACGTGCTGGGCTATCTGGATGAGATTCCGGTATGCGTGGCCTACGAAGTGGACGGCGAGGAGATCACCGATTTCCCGTCTACCCCCAAGCTGCTGCGCTGCAAGGGCGTTTACAAGAAGCTGCCCGGCTGGAAGTGCGACATTCGCGGTATCAAGAAATTCGAGGATCTGCCCGAGAACTGCCGCAAGTATGTGGAATTCCTTGAACAGCAGATCGGCGCACCCATTCACATGGTCTCCAACGGCCCCCGCCGCGAGGACATCATCTATCGCTAATCACATAAGCAGAGGGAGGGGCCTTGTGCGCAGGGCTTCCTCCCTCTCTTGATACAAAGGAGGCGAGCGCATGACGCTGATCGACACGCACGCGCACATTTACCCGGACGCCATTGC
Source organism: uncultured Eubacteriales bacterium (assembly GCA_900553315.1). GTDB lineage: Bacteria > Bacillota > Clostridia > Christensenellales > Aristaeellaceae > Egerieenecus. Next base: position 690 of record USCW01000239.1, on the reverse strand, counting down.
GGCGAAGGCGGCACGCTCCATCGGCACGTTTTACGATATGCCCGTGGGCATGAACGGCACGGTGGATTCCCTGCTGGCGCACGGCACAGCGGCAGGAATTTCGCGCTTTCTGGTGCAGTCGGTGGCCGTGACATGGGAGCGGGCGCACGCAATCAATGATTTCATTGCGCGCAGCGTGGCGGAACATCCCGACCGCTTCATTGGCTTTGGGGCGATTCATCCCGCGCACCCGGACATAGACGCAGAGCTGGATCGTATCATGGTCTACGGCTTCAAGGGAATCAAGCTGCACCCGGACATTCAGCAGTTCTGCATGGACGATCCTGCGGCGATCCGCTTGCTGGAGGCCATGGAGGAGCGGCATTTAGCGCTGCTGGTTCATGCTGGGGACAAGCGGTATCCGTACAGTCAGCCGGAGCGGATCGCACGTGCGCTGGATCATGTGCCGAGTCTGCGGGCGATCTGTGCGCACTTGGGCGGTTGGTCTGTTTGGAGCGACGCATGGAAGATTCTGGCCGGTCGAAGCAATGTATGGGTGGACACCTCGTCGAGTCTCTTTGCGATCTCCCCCGATGAAGCGGTGAAGGTCATTCACCGCTACGGTGCTTCGCAGGTCTTTTTCGGCACGGACTACCCCATGTGGCGTCCCGAGGAGGAGGTTGCTCGTTTCGCCGCCCTCCCCCTCACCCC